>JAITND010000026.1 GCA_031290625.1 Endomicrobium sp.
CCTTTTCAAGTCCGAATAATATCCGCGAGATGTTTGATTCATTCGCTCCGGCGGCGGTCTGCGATTGTTCTGCCTGTTGTTTCATATTCAACACAGCAGTATGAATTGACGCTATTGAACGCGAAGGTAGACGCCTATTCTTTAGGTAGTTTAGGCAGGGTTCTACTACATATATGTGTATAAGTACAAACGGAAGAAATAATAAGATGTTTTTCAGCGAGGAGGTTACTAATCCAACGATTACTAATACAGGCGTAACGTAATACATCGCGCGCGCGCGCTTTATTTGTTCCTTAAATTGAGAGATTAAGCCCATATTATAGTTTATACTATGGTTTTGTAGTTCCTTCTGTAGATATTTAAGCTGATGATCATCAGCAGAAGTCTCTCCTTGACCAACAACAGACAGACATCCCTGATCGACGGTAAAATCTTGTTGCGCAAAGCTAGACTGAATTAATGAAACCAACAACACTAGCGCTAACAATACGCTTATTAATTTCTTCAACATTTTAGCAGTATTCTCACAATATCATACCAAACTTCATTTGTTTAGTAAGCAATATATTTTAGCTAATAACTCCAAGAATGTAAATTTTTGTAAAATGCTTCCTGAGTTTATTTATCGGTTCTAGCAATATGACTGTTGTTTTGTCGGCAAGGAGCTAAAGAAAAAAACGAAATCCGCAAAACAGGAAATATGCGAACTTTGCGCGCGCCCTTACTTATAGTTTATGGTCGCGGACAAGAAACTAAATCTTTTTCATAAGAATTGACGGGCCGTCTTTATTGTCTGCTATTTTATAGCCTTTTTCATCTATGATGTTTCTAATTCTGTCGGATTCCGCCCAATTTTTGTTTTTCCGCGCTTCATTCCTGTCGCTTAAAAGTTTCTCTAAATCTTCATTATTATTTTGTTCTTTAGGCAAAAGAATTCCTAAAGAAATTTCAGCAAAATCTTCGTAAAGTTTTCTAAATTGGGCGAGTCTTTGCGATTTTGCCGTAAACAGTTCTTTTAATATTAGACTCTTTAATTCATGAAGATGCGATAAAGCTTTCTCTGAATTAAAATCATCATCTAATGCTTGTAAAAAGTTTTCTTGTATATCCAACAAATCTTTGTCGCTTATTTCATTGGCTGATTCTTTAGTAGAAGAAAGAAGTCTCAAATACGCGTCGTCCATTCCTTGCAAAGTATTCTTTGCCGCGTCAAGACCAGCATCCGAAAAATCCAAAGGGCTACAATAGTGCCGCGTTAAAAGATAATAACGGACGACTCTGGGAGTATATTTTTCAAATATAGTTTTTAATGTAAAAAAATTATTTAAAGATTTTGACATCTTCTCTTTATTTACTGTAACAAAGCCGTTATGTATCCAATATTTAACAAAAGGCTTGCCGGTTTTTGCTTCGCTTTGAGCAATTTCATTTTCATGGTGCGGAAATATCAAATCTTGTCCGCCGCCGTGTATGTCTATGGTGTCGCCAAACAGTTTTGACGACATAACGGAACATTCTATATGCCAGCCGGGGCGACCTTTGCCCCATGGGCTTTCCCAAACCGCTTCTTGAGGTTCGTTTTCTTTTGTTTTTTTCCACAAAGCAAAGTCAAAGGCTGAAAGCTTATCGTTGCAAACGCCTACTCTGGCGCCGGCTTTTAAATCGTCAAGTTTTCTTTTGGAAAGTTTTCCATAATTTTTAAATTTAGCGATTGAAAAATATACATCGCCTTCGACTTCGTAAGCAAAACCTTTAGCTATAAGGTCTTTTATAAAACTTATTATTTCAGGCATCGTTTGCGTTACTCTCGGATAAATTTCTGCTTTTAAAATATTTAATTTATCCGTTTGAGTAAAATAATCGTCTATGTAAATCTGAGCGAGATCATTAGGTTTGATATTTCTTTCCAAAGATCTCTTTATAATCTTATCGTCGACATCTGTAAAATTCTGAACATGTTTTATTTTGTAGCCTCTTTTTAAAAGATGTCTTTTTATAATATCAAAAGCTACGCACGCCCTTGCGTGTCCTAAATGAACTTCGTCATAAGGCGTTACGCCGCATACGTACATTGATACAAAATTATCTTTTTGAGGTTTAAATTCTTCTTTTTTATTTGAAAGCGTATTGTTAACTTTTATCATTATTATAGAGTCCTTTTATTTGCCAAAAATTGAAGCCGCAGCCATTGCCGCTATGCCTTCGCCGTGTCCTATAAACCCCATTTTTTCGTTTGTAGTCGCTTTTATCCCTATTCTTTGTTTTGGCAGTTTTAACGCTTTTGAAATATTCGTTTTCATATCGTCAATAAAAGGATATATTTTCGGGGATTCTGCAACAACTGTAACGTCTATGTTGTTAATTTTATATTTTTTCTTTTTGAGTTCTTTGTAAACATACTCCAAAAGCAAAAGGCTTGATATGTTTTTGTACGCAATATCCGCGTTTGGGAAAAAATATCCTATATCGTTTAAGCCTGCGGCGCCAAGCAGCGCGTCCATTAAAGCGTGAAGAAGAACGTCGGCATCGGTGTGTCCGTCAAGTCCTTTAGGATTTTGTATTTTTACTCCGCCCAAAACAAGGCTTCTTCCTTTTTTTAATCTGTGAACATCGTATCCAAATCCAACGTACATTTTTCGCCTTTTCAATAATTTTTCAGCTAATACAAAATCTTGTTTTGCGGTTACTTTAAAATTTGGAAACTTAGTTTCAACAGCTGAAACTTTTATTTTAAGTCTTTCCGCCAATTGAGAATCGTCAGTTGTTTCTCCCGGAATTCTTTTTGAGTATGCTTTTTTTAGAAGTTTCGTTTCAAAAATTTGAGGCGTTTGAGCGTTTCTTAAAACTTTTCTGTCTAAAGTTTTTAATATTTGTTCTTTGGCTGATACTAGTTTAATTGTATCTTTAGTTTTTTCAACGGCGATGGAAGCTTTTGTTTTCTCCGCTTCTTTTAAAACTGCCAAAATATCCAGCTTTGAAATAAGCGGTCTCGCCGCGTCATGCACGGCTACAAAATCAACGTCGTCTTTAATAAGTTCTAAACCATTTTTTACAGAATCAAATCTTTCCTTTCCGCCTGGCACAAATTCAACTTTATTTAACAGATTGTTTTTCCGTTTTCTTAAGGTTTCAATCATATATTCCGGAACAACGACTATTATTTGTTTAAAACTTTTTATTGAAGCGAAAGTTTCAATGCTCCACGTCAACATTGGTTTGCCGCTAAGTTTTAAAAATTGTTTTGGAGTTTTATGCCCAAATCTTTTGCCAGATCCTGCGGCTGCTATTATAACGGCGTTTTTCATTTAATTTGTCTCGAAGGTTTTCCAAATACTACTTTTCCTGTTGGAGTAAACATTACGGATGTTACCGCTAAGTCAACGTCTTTTTCAGCTATTATTTTTGTTTTATCGTTGAATCTACGACAACATCGTCTTTAGCGTCTTTTAAAATCAATAAAATTATGACAACGCATAACAAAAATATAATAAATATCATATATTTGCACCTTGTTTTAAAAATTTCTTCAAAAGCTTTTCGGCAATTTTTATGTCGGGGAATTTTCCGGTCCATAGTTTAAAGGCGTAAGCGCCTTGCCAAATAAGCATTCCTTCGCCTGTAAAAAATTTTAGCTTATTACTTTTTGCAAATCTCAAAAAAGGCGTTTTCTTATTATATATAAGATCGTATACAACCAATCCGGTTTTAATTTTACCAAACTTAAATGGCAGATTATCCTCTTTTTTCATTCCGCAGGAAGAACAATTTACAAGTAAATCCGCATCGCCGAGCGTATCTTTAACATCGCCTATATTTATACTTTTTACTTTAAATTCTTTTGCAAGCATTATTGCTTTATCTAAAGTCCTATTTGCTATGTATACGTTTTTTGCGTTCCCAGCTTTTAAAGCAAACGCTACGCCTCTTGCGGCTCCGCCTGCTCCGACGACAATAACATTTTTATTTTTTATGACAACTTTTTTAGATTCTAAATCTTTGGCAAATCCCAAATAGTCGGTGTTATATCCGTAAAGTTTGTTTTTCTTAATTATTACGGTGTTTATACTGCCTATTTTTTTTACATTCTTATCTATAACGTCAACATATTTAAGCGCTTTAATTTTATGAGGAACAGTTATATTAAAACCGTTAAATTTTAGTTCTTTTAAGGATTCTATTGCGCGTTCAAGCTCGTAATCGTTTGGTTCAAACGATAGATAAGCGCAATTCAAATGTTTTTTTTCAAACCATTTATTTTGCAAAAGAGGGGAAAAGGAATGTTTTACGGGGCAACCCAAAATTGCGAATAATTTTGTTTCGGTATTTAGCATTTTAACCCTTAAATTAAGTAAGTTTTGTAACAATATTTTACAATTAAAGCAGCATATTGACAACTGCTAGTTGACAAAATAAATTTAAATGAATGAAGATATAAATTCTGCACATAGCGCCGCGATATGCTTTTAACATTTTGAGGTAAAAATGCGCCTTAATTGTACGAATGTATTAAAGAAAATTTATCTCAACTCGCCAAAAACAGAAATGACGACATTTGTGTATGCGTAGATGAAATAAGTAAAGAAAAAATATAAAAATATTTGTTCTTTTTTTGTTTTGCGCCAATCTTAAAACTCGCGCTATTTATAATCTTTCACACTCGATTCTTTCGTAAATCCGTAATTAGTAAACATTACATATTACGAGGTTTTTTATGAGAAAAAGATTGAGTCGTTTAGTTGGTTTATTCGTAGACGGTCTCTTGCCAATATCTTTTCTCTTTTCTTTCGCATCAAAATAGACAATAGTTTGTAATTTTTGCAAAGAGTCGCTTAGTACGAAAGGCGTGCAAAACGGAGCGTCGCTTCTTTTTGATGAGGATCGGTAGGATATATTAAAGGAAGTGTAAATTTTATAAACAACACTGTTACCGTCGGCGGCGGAAGCTTTGATAACAGAGGATGATATTGCGCGGGTCCGTGTGTAGATCGCGGTGTTTTATTATGCTTCAAGCGTTACTATGAATTTCATAGCTAATAGAAGCGAAGGGCTTCCGGCGCGGCAATATACTTTAACGGTTCCAGCCTGACGTTTAATAATAGCGCGATTCTTTTTCAAGACAATGAATCCGGCGATGAGGTCGCTGCATTGTGGTCTTGGGATAATGCGATTTGTATTTTAATAATTCAAGTGTTACTTTTTTAAGAAATGCGGCGGATACGGCTTCAGAAGCGGCTAGAGCAGACCGCCCGCTTGGCTATCCCGTGCTTGGAATAGGATGGGCGATCAGCATTAAGAAAACTTCTTCAAATATTTATTTTCAAGGCGCTACGCAAGTGGAGTTTATCTCAAATACAGCAAGAAATGGCGGAGCAATCTATGTCGCCGGAACAATAGATTTTGAATGTTCTTCAGTTACTTTTAGGGGAAATGTAGCCACTAGTAGCGGCGGCGCTATATTTGTAAGCAAAGAGGATTTCTATGGGCGGACAACTTTATTTAGATAGCGGCGCAACTTAAACACTACAGTAGTAATGATATCAGCAACAGCGTCAGGGTCAAAATTAGCGGCAACAAGCGGAAGCGGCAAGATAAAGTTGGGAATATTGACAGTAGGAGACTTGAGTGGCGAAACGGGGCATATACAGACGCATACAGTACGATTGTTAGATGGATATATAGAGTTTGATCCTGAATCAAAAAGCGACATAACGACGCTGGCATATGAGTATAAGATAACGGTAGACACTAAAGATCCACGTAACGTAATAGTTGATGCTTGGAAAGTAACAAACGGGGACTCTTTGGATAGTATGAACGTAAATGAAGGGAACAGAGCGTTAAAGTTTTCATTTGATAGTACGACGCGCACGTACCAGCCGAATGCTGATTTGTCAGAAATGTCGTCAGGAAGATTTTATGTAGAAGGTCACAATGACTTTAATGGAGAAAGCAATATATTAGCAGTATCGCCGACAGAAAAAAGCGTATCGTTATTTAAAGTAACGCAGCAAACAGAGTTTGAGCTGTGGAACATAGCGTTGATAAAGGCAGAAGGCGACAAAGGAGCGGCTCTAAAGATAACGACGCATACCGCAAGTGTTATTGCCAAAGGAGTAACGTTTAGTTCAAATACAGCTACAGGATATGGCGGAGGAGCAATATATGTGTCGCAAGGAGCGAGTCCTGCATTGGATGAAACAAAGTTTATAGGAAACAGCGCAACAGTAGGTAATGGCGGTGCGATAAGTATAGATAGGGCTACGGTAACATTGTCTGGGGCGCTGGAAGTAACAGGAAACAGTGCGGCGGGCAAAGGTGGAGCAATTATATAGATAACGGAATATTAAATATTGGAGTTGACACAACGAGTGTAAAGGTCTTTCAAGGCAATACACAAGACAATACAGCATTTCAAGGCGGTACAGAAAACGAAGTATCAAATGCGATATATTTATATGGGGCGTCAATAGTAAACTTTGGAAGTCCTGGAGCGGAAGGGATAGTAGAGATGTACGATGCGATTGGGAGCGAAGGATAAGAAGGTCAAATTAATTTAAACGGACGCACGACGTTTATTTTGCAGACAGAAGCGCAAACAGTGGTGCCAAACTTGAACATAAAAGACAACTCTCAGTTTAACATAATAGGGGAAACAGAACTTAAAGCAAGCGGTAGCATAACTGTAGATACAGGCGCAAAATTAACAATAGATGGAACGGCGGGATACGGAAGGGAAGTATATGTAGGAAAGAGTTTTATACATAAGGGGCTAGTGGAAATGAACTTGTTTGGAAGCTCGGCGCAGATTAGGATATTGAGAGGATTTGCGTTGACTTCAGCCGAGGATAGCAGTTATGATTCAGGAGACAGCGATTTAATAAATGTGGACGGTGGGAATATAAAGATAGAAGAAAGCAGCCGGTTGAATTTAAAAACGAAGATGCATTTTTTAATGATTTGGAAACGGTTAAGTGGAGAGCATACAAGCTGATGAAGTATAGGAAAAAAGAAGATTGCGAAGGGCGCTTTGAAACAGTGACATTTGATGACCCCTTACACCCCTTACGAATACCGAAGAGTTATACAATTAGATACGATTATTTAGGGAAGTATATAGCGTTATTGGCAGAGGGATACGCGCAAGACAGAGTCAAATTTGCATCGTTGGATTTGTGTTTTAACCAAACAGAAGTAGCCAGGACATTAGATTACTTTTGCGATGAAGCGTATAACGAAGCGCCAGGACAGATATCAGAGGATCTAACTGGCGATGCGAAGACATTGGGTGATAAATTACAGGATTTTATGGACGCATTGGACGATGGCGAGGATACAAAGTTGGATGATGCAAAGTTGTATGATATAGAAGGATCAGAAAAAAATATTCATGGATTAAAGGCTGCGTTGTTTGATCTATCCAGGTATTTTATAAGTAACGTGATAATAAGCAGAGCGTATGATGAAGCAAAGAGAGACGTATATAACAGGATATATAATTATAAGGAATATGAAGAAGAGACTGCAAAGGGGATATGGGCGCAAGCTAAAGGATCAATTATTGATACTGATAAAGATGTAGAATCGCCGCAGACGTTTAAAGTAAACAATACTGGGTTGCTAGCCGGGTTTGACATGATGACAAGTTCAGCGGCTATGGCGGGAGCGTATGTAAAACAGAACAAGAGTTCAATAAGTCAGGGGAGTAACCTACGCAAGGGTGAAGTTAATAGTTGGGGTTGGGGTTTGGGTTTATATGGCGGTATGTCAAAGAGAAATACGACATAAAGGGATTGGCGTCATTTAGCGCAGACAATTACGAGACGACGAGATTCTTAGGATTTGAGATAGCAAAAGCGAAGGGAGAGTTTAGCGGCGTTAGCGGGATAGTGGATATAGAAGTAGGGTATAGGATAGGGATAGGGAGCAACAGCGTATTGGGCAAAAGTAAAGCTAAGACCTTATATAGAAGCGGGATTAGCGTTGATACACACAAACGGTTTTACAGAAAGCGGAGCAGACATCTGGAATTTAGAAGTAAAGACGAACGATTATGCTAGAGCGGGATTAGCTGGGGGAATAGGATTTACAGGTGAAGGAAGAAGGTTTAGATGGAATGCGTCTTGCAGGTTAGACTATACGTTGATTGGGAAAAATGGGGAGATAACGAGCAGATTTATGGGAGGATATAGTTTGCCTAACGAAGTAGCAAACAAAGATTTTCAATCAAGGAGCGTAACTCTAGATGCTGCGAGCGTCAGGAGCGATATAGATTTTGGGTATTATGTGTTAGACGGGCTAGAGGCGTATTGTAGCGGTGATATAAAGTGGTCGCCAATGGCAAATGATATATATTGGGAACATAGGAGTAAGGTATTCGTTTGGTAAGCGGATAGACAAGAATATATCGGAGATAGGAACCGGCAATAAGAAGATAAAACAGTTTAGGATAAGCGCGATGTTGTTTGAGTTTGACAAGGCGGATATAAAGCCTGAGGCGGAGGAAGAAATAAAGGCGTTAGCCAAGAAGATAGGAAAGAGGTACAAGTTTGAGAAGATAAGGATAGAGGGGCATACGGATTCGCAAGGGAGCGATGCGTATAATAATAGGTTGTCGTTGGCGAGGGCAAGCGCTGTGCATGAGGTGTTTGCCAAATATAAGTTAGCGAAATCGGTTTGTAAAGACGCCAAAAAAGACCGTTGTCTTAAAACTCATTAGCGTAAACCGTTTAAAGAACTATTTTTGTATAATACATTGCTATGGAAGAAACCATAGAATATTTAACTGTTAAAAAAGCCAGCCTTTGGGCTACGGATTACATAGGGAAAGAAGTTACGACTTCAAATATTTCTTATTTGATTCAGTATGGTCGTATTGCCAAAGTAGGGCATAACGGCTCAACGCAAATTCCCAAATCAGAACTTGTGAAATATTACTGTTCCTTAAACAAATCAAGAGAAACCGCTTGGAAAGAAAAACTTGGAAAAGACTTAAACTGGAGATTGTCTTTTGACAATTTAAAAGAGTCTGATACTACCAAACACATTCACAGACTTCACCCATATAAAGGTAAGTTTATTCCACAGCTTGTTGAATATTTTTTAGACAATCATACCGATACATTTAAAACAGAAAAATATTTTAATAAAAATGATATTGTATTAGACCCTTTTTGCGGTAGTGGAACAACATTGGCGCAAGCAAATGAGCTTGGGTTGCACGCAATAGGTATAGACGTATCATCTTTTAATGCTTTTATTTCAAATTGCAAAATTACCGAGTATGACATTAAAAATTTAGAAGAGCAAATAAATCAAATAACAATTAAGTTATACGCCAAAGTAAAACTCTTAAAATCCATAGATTTTGAAAATACTCTCGCGGAAAAATTAAAACAATTTAACGATAAATACTTCTCCGTCCCTGAATTCAAGTATAAAATAAGACAAAACCTTATTGATGAGAATAAGTATGGAGCGGAAAAAGAGAAGCGATTCTTGCCAATTTATAAAAAGTTGATCGCAGATTATAAGATAGCGCTGCTTAAAAAAAATCCTAAAACATTTTTAGAAAAGTGGTACGTTAAAAATATACAAAATGAGTTAGACTTTGTTTTTGACGAAATAAAAACAGTTAAAGACGCAAACATAAAGAAAATACTCGCTTTAATACTCAGTCGCACAATGCGTTCATGCAGAGCAACAACGCATTCAGATTTGGCAACGCTTGTAAAGCCGAAATCAACTACTTATTATTGTTCCAAACACGGCAAAATCTGTAAACCTATATTTTCAATTATGAAATGGTGGCGCTCTTATTCAAAAGATACTGTCAAAAGATTAAAAGATTTTGAAAAACTAAAGACAAACACACATCAATATTGTTTAACCGGAGACAGCAGAACTATAAATATTGCTTCTGAACTTTCAAAAAAACAAAAAGATTTTGCGCAAGTATTACAAAAACAAAAAATTTCAGGCATATTTTCAAGTCCGCCTTATGTTGGGCTTATAGATTATCACGAACAACACGCTTACGCCTATGACTTATTTGGTTTTGAAAGAAAAGATGAACTTGAGATAGGTCCGCTATTTAAAGGGCAAGGGAAAGACGCTTTAAAGAGTTATGTTGAAGGCATTTCAAATGTTTTAAATAATTGTAAAAAGTATTTAAAAGATGGTTACAATGTTTTTTTAGTAGCAAATGATAAATATAATTTATATCCTGAAATAGCAAAAAAAGCAGGAATGAAAATAGTAAATCAATTTAAACGCCCCGTTCTAAACCGCACAGAGAAAGACAAAGGTGCATATTCTGAAATTATTTTTTCATTTAAAGGAGAAGGTTAAGATATGAAAGAGCAATTTTTACATTTTTTAGAAACTTCATTGAAGGATATAGAATCGCATAAACAGATTGCGAGTAAGAATGGAGTAAATGACGATGTGATTAAATTGCATGGTAAATTGATTGATTGTTGCTCTCAACTGAGAGATATTGCGCAAAATACAGAATTAGCAAGTAAGTATGTAAATAATTTTCAGAATAATATAAATATTATAAAGAAGGCATTAGATCACTTGCCATATATATGCGATACGAATCTTCAACGTCATAATAATAAAGAACAAATTAAAAGCGATATAGAAAAGCAAAAAGATAATCTATCTAAACAATTAGAACCATTACTATTTAATAAAAAACTAAATTTTTTAAGCGCTAATATTGTAGCGATAGGGGCTAATGGAAGTGGAAAAACGACTCTTTCTGATAAATTAAAACAAGATTTGTCAGAATCAGCTGTTGTTATTTCTGCACAAAGAATTCTTCTTATCCCTACATTTGATGGGTTTCCAAATTTTAATCAAACCGATAAAAATCTCAAACAAACGCAACAAGCAGACAAATCAATGAGGAATACGTATACTACAATTGGGAACAATCCGGTTTGGATTAGTGTTCTAACACCATCTGTGCATGAATTTGGTTTTTTAATTGCCAATCTTCTTGCAGAAAGAAACGTACAGAGAAATGAATTTGTGGATAAATTGACAGAGGGCAGCAATGTTACAATAACAAAGCCAAATACGAAACTAGATAGAGCTTTAAAAATATGGAATCTTTTAATTCAACACCGAGTATTAGAATGTAAGGATGGTGGTAATCTTACTTTAAAAACAACTTTTGGGGAAAATTATCCAGCATATCAAATGAGCGATGGAGAGAAAGTCGCGCTTTATCTAATCGCACAAGTATTGCAAGCGCCTCAAAATGGATTCATTATTATAGATGAACCTGAAATGTACTTGCATAAAACTATATTAAAAAAATTATGGGATAGATTAGAGCAAGAACGGCAGGATTGTATTTTTATATATTTGACACACGATTTGGATTTTGCAACAAGTAGAAATGCAAAAAAAGGTTGGATAAAATCCTATACTCCTCCTGATAAATGGGATATTGAAGATATTCCCGAAGAAAATGAATTGCCGGAACAATTATTGATGGAGCTGCTTGGTAGCAGTAAAAATATTCTATTTTGCGAAGGTAAACGAGGTGGGATTGATGACCGAATATACAATATTGTATTACATGAATACACAATAAGCCCTGTTGAAGGTTGTCTTGATGTAATAAATTACACAAAAACATTTAATAAACTTTCCAATATCACAACAAAAGCATATGGTATAATTGATCCAGACCACCATAGTGCAAAGAGATTAGATGATTTACCTGAAAATATATTTGCCTTGCCAGTTGCTGAAATTGAAAATCTTTTATTAGATGAGGATTTTTTAAGATTGGCTGCGCGCGAATTTAAGGTGGTTGATGAGAAGGCTGTTGATAATATCAAACAAGACATAATGGAAAAATTTGAAAAAGATTTAGAATTACAAGTATCTAAGTATGTGTCAGCAAAAATTGATTACTATTTCAAAGATTCCAATGTAAAAGAAGGAAAGACCCTAGACAAGGTAACTAAGAACTATAAGTGTTTTACAGACGAAATAAAAATTTCCGATTGGGGTTTGCAAAGAAAAGAAACATTAGAAGGAATTATTGCAAACAAGGATTACTCAAAAGTTTTGGCTGTATATAATAATAAAGGGTTAAAAGCAATAGTCAATAGACACTTTAAAATTAAAGATTTTACGGATAGAGCTATTAAATTTTTACAATCAGATGAAAAAGCGCGAGAGATTATTAGGAAATATTTTCCAAAAGATTTAAAAGGACAAGACAATGCTGTTAACTAACTCAGTCAAAGAAAAAATATCTATTGAAGCAATTAAAACTCTGATAACAAGATTTGAAAGTTTTCCTGAAGATGCTTCAAATAATAGAAATGCGCCTTTTCATGAAGCGTTTCTAAGTGCTTTTGCTGATAAATTGCAAGGGAAATTTTCAGACACTTCGCTTTTTATTAGTTTAAGCAGTTGGTTGCAAGGATTAAACACTACATTAGGACAAACGTTTTTTGAAAATGTCGCGCATTATTTATGTGAGGGCGAAAAGAGAGAATATACCTCTAAAAAATTGGGTAATCTGAAAATAACTCAGACTCAAAGAAATAATATTGGTAGTATTGTTGCAAACTTAAGTAATTCCATAGATACTCCAAATTTGCAAAGTGAAAACGCTCAAATCTTTCAGAATTTTGAAACTTCAGAAATAAAAGCTTTAGATTTTTCGGCAGATGTATTTTTTGAGAATGCCGATTCTGTTGTTGCGATAGAATTAAAATCTGTCCGGCCTAATTCCGGCGAGATGAGAGGCGAAAAACAGAAAATATTAGAGGGAAAAGCCGCATTATACAGGCATTTTTTCAGCAAGCAAATTTATTTTTACATTGGGTTTCCTTTTGACTCAACAGTAAATCCGGCAAACGAGAGTGCAACGAGTTTCAATAAACAGCGTTTTCTAAATTCCATTATAAATATGAATAAATTTTTTGCTTATGATGAAACATTAGTTGCAAGCGAATTATGGGATTTTTTATCCGGACAAGAAAATACAATGGAAGAAATTCTAAACATTATCAACACAATTTCAACAATAGATTTTTTAACTAAATTTCAATTGCTTACTGATAATACTAAACGAAATACTGCAGAATATCTTGCTCAATTGCAAGAATGGAATTTGTTTTCTGAAAAAGAAATAATAGAAAATAATGATTTGATAATTAAGTAAATTAACAACAAACAGTTTAAGACGCATTTTTAATAAAACTGCATTTGATTCAGGCGGAAATTATCAAAGGGATAGGTACAATAAGTTAAAAGAATTGATAGGTTAATAACTATACAAATACTTTTCTTAAAGATCTGTTAGATTGCTTTGAACGGGTTGTCATTGAACTTAGAAATGAAATTGACAGCTATTTCAAAAAATATAACAAGTAAACAACTTATATTTTATTATCTTATACGGATAAACTTTACCTTATTTTTCGCGGGAAAGGTCAACAATTTATGCCTTTGCCAAAACGCCTTGTAATAAATTTATGCGTCCTAATATCCAAAGACTTTGATGAAATCTTTCATTTCAACTATAACCATCAGGTTCTGAACTTCAGAACCTGATGTCTCATTTACTCTTTTGCTGTACAGTTCATTATTATTGTGTAAATCATAATTGTCGTCTGCAAAATACACGCTACTATATTGATTTATTCCTTTGGGTCATGTTCAGCTCGCGGCGGCGATTTTCAACTAAGAGAGATCGTTATATAAGTTGTCTTCGTCATGATTTTGTGGCATTTGTTAATCCTAGAACCCATATATTCAAAGCGGCATCATCCCCTCGATCGCTTCGAAGGTATCTATGACGACGAGAGACAAAACGTTCGCGTCAAAGTCGTTGGTGCGTAAAAGTATTCCGCAGGCTATTATGCCGACGAACGCCGTAAATATTATTCCGTTAAACAAAAATAGAATTCTTTTAGACATTTTTTTTCACCTCTTGTTAAGTCGGGACAGAGATGTGTTGAGAATTTTCAATTCCTTCGATCTCCCGTCTCAAATCTTCAAATTGAGTCGGGTTGATATTCTTAATAGCTTCAGGGATTTCCCGTATCGTCTATAAAAAAGTCTTTTACCCCCACCCCACCCCGTCTTATAAAATTACGAACCTCTTCTATTATAGCTACTTTCTTCATATATGCTCCTTAGTTAAATAGACATCCTACCTGCCACTTATAGTAAGTATACACTATTTTTTCTTTTTTGAGCAACAGGATGTGAAATAATTATGAGCATTTTGCGCAATCTATCAAAATGAATATAGTTTTAATGATTTCTTAATAAAAACTATGCTGCCTATAATATTATTTGACATTCCCGCTGAAAAAGCGGGCAAATAGAAGTTAGTGAAAAATGGAAAAATGGAAAAATACAAAAAGAGATGGTAGAGGTATGAAAAGAAGCAAGTTTAGCGAGGAACGAACAGATTATTGGTATATAAAATGAAGCGGAAAGAGACGTAAAAGCAGTAGATTTGATTAGGAAATATGGAATAAGCGGCATATTATAAATAGAGTAAGAAGGATAAAAGAAATAGATATGCAAAAACGCAGATATGGAAGTACGAGGAGACATATACTTTAAAAGCGGGAAGGAATTAAAATAAATCATAAGAAGGCGGAACGGATTTATAAAGAGCAAAAGGGTTGCCATTGAGGTTAAATAATAGCCAAAAGAAGCAAATATTAAGGTATTGAAAGAGGCGGAAGACGGCATAAAAACGGTTTAACGCCTAATGAGTTTTTAAGACAACGGTCTTTTTTGACATTTTTACAAACCGATTTCACTAACTTATAATTGTCTTATGTTTGGCGGGAAGGTCAGTTTTGCCACAGCTAAAATTTAAGTATTATTTAAAAAGATGACTTGGCAACAATCTAATTGTTTTATATTGTCAAAGAAGATTGATTTTATTATAATGCCTTTAATGTCAGTTTGAGAGGTATTTATGTTAAAAGAAGAACTTGAAACTACAGCTTTCCTTGCCAGAATAGACGTCAAAGAAGATGAAAAAGAAAAATATCTTGCGGACATCAACGGCATGTTTGATTATATTGAAATTTTGCAAGAACCCGACGTTACGGAGTTAAATCCTACAACGCATGTTACTGAACTTAGAAACGTTTGGAGAGAAGACATTGTAAAATCGTGTCCGAGAGAAGTTATAGACCAAATGTTAAACGGATCTCCTTTGAGAGAAGGAACTTTTTATAAAATACAAAAGGTTATAGTGTAACCAATGCTAAAGGCAATCTATTCCATCAACGGCGCAATTACTGCAACGGAAAATGTTTTGCAAGTTATAAAAGATTGCAAGCAAAAAACCGGACTTGTTTGGATTGATATACACCTTGAAAACCACGAATTAACCCACGACGAAACTTCGCTTCTTTCCGAAGCTTTTAAATTTCACGAGATGTCAATTGAAGATTGTCTTTTCCCTCAGTATTATCCAAAAATTGAAGAATTTGAAAATTATGTTTTTGGCGCTGCGCATGGCATACAGCTAAAACCTAACTATTTTCAAGAATTTGAAGATAGCATCTACGAACTTAACTTTTTTATCGGCAAAAGTTTTATTATTACCGTACATACGGAAGAGTTGTTCTTTTTGGAAACTCTTTACGAAAAGGCAAAAGCCAGACCTCAGATTGAAATGAAAAGATTTGAGAACTTGCTTTACAATATATTCAACAAAATGGTTTCCAGTTACGAATTTACTCTTGAAAAAATAGACGATAAAATGGAAGCGCTTGAGGACGATATTTTAGAAGATCCAGAAACGGAAAACATGGAAGAAATACTTGATACCAAAAAAGTAATCTTTGCCATGAGAAAGATAGCCGAATCCCAGCAAGCCGTGTACGTTTATTTTACAAGATCTACAAACAATTTAGTTTCAAGAGAATATCTTGTATATTTTAGAGATATTTATACGCAGTGCGCGAGAATGAATCAAGCGATAGTTATGCGAAGCCAAATGGTGGTGAGCTTGATAGAAGTTTACATGTCTAGCGTTACCGTAAGGCTTACGGAAGTTATGAAATTTTTGACAATCATTGCGACGGTTTTAATGCCGGTGCTTATCGTGTCGGGATATTATGGAATGAATGTGATTTTTCCGGAATACGCGATGTTTGGGCAAAAAGGAACATGGTTTTTTGCCGTTGGATTGATGATTGTAGCTATAGTAGTAATGCTTATATACTTTAGAAAGAGAAAGTGGTTTTAATTACTATGAACGAAATCTTAAAAATGAAAGCGAAAGAGTTAAAAACAAAAATTTGTTCAGGCGAGTTGAAAAGCGTAGACGCTGTAAAAGCTTGCTTTGAACGCGTCAGAGAAGCTGAACCTAAAGTAAAAGCTTTTCTTAAGTTAAACGAGGAACAGTCCTTAAAACAAGCCGAAGATGTTGACAATAAACTTAAAACGGGCGCAAAATGCGGACAGCTTGAAGGCGTTCCCATAGCGATAAAGGACAACATCATGGTTAAAGGCGAAACCATGACTTCGGCGTCTAAATATCTTGAAAAGTATATTTCCCCGTACGATGCTATGGTAATAGAAAAGCTTAAAGATGCAGGCGCAATTTTTGTGGGAAGGACAAACATGGACGAGTTTGCTATGGGCGGATCCACTGAAACGTCGGCTTATCAGAAAACTGCAAATCCTTGGGATATTGAACGTATCCCCGGAGGATCTTCAGGCGGAAGCGCCGCGGCGGTCGCTTCAGGAATGGTTCCGTTTGCTTTAGGGTCCGACACTGGCGGCTCAATAAGACAACCCGCTGGATTTTGCGGCGTAGTAGGCTATAAGCCGTCTTACGGATTAATAAGCAGATACGGTGCTTGCGCATTGGCGTCTTCTTTTGACCAGATAGGAACGTTTGCAAAAAATGTAACCGATGCGGCTTTGCTTACAAGCGTTATAGCTGGTAAAGATTACAGGGATCCCGTATGCGAGCCTAACGAGCGGATAGATTATGCCAACGACATAGACAACCCCGACGCTTTAAAAATGTTAAAGATCGGAATACCGAAACAACAGGTTGACTATAAAACAGATTCTGAAATATCAAAGTATTTTAACGACGCCATAAGCAAAATGAAACTTGAAGGCGCGGAAATTGTTGAAATTGACGTTCCAGCATACAAATATGTTCCCGCATTATATAAGGTAATTATGTGCGCGGAAGTTTCGGCAAATATTGCAACTTTTGACGGTATTCGTTACGGTTACAGATCGCCAAACGGTATAAACTTAAACGACGAGTATGCAAAGTCAAGAGCAGAATCTTTAGGATACGAAGTTAAAAAGAGAATATTATTTGGAACGTATGTTTTGGGAGCGAAGAATTACCGCAGATGTTACCGCCAAGCTCAAAAAGTAAGAACTTTGCTTATAAATCAAATAACAGAAGCATATAAAAAATGCGACTTTATATTTTCGCCCGCGACTTTGCAAATGCCTATAAAATTTGGCGAGACGTTGCCTGAGGAATGCGATATCTTCCTTACGGCGGCAAATCTCGCAGGGCTGCCTGGCATTACTGTGCCTTGTAGTTTTACAAGTACGGGTATGCCAATGGGCGTGCATTTTATGGGTTCAAGGTTTTCCGATGCAAAACTTTTTATAGCGGCCCGAGCATTTGAAAAAATATCCGGCTTTGACGCAAACAAGCGCCCTGTTTTCTAAAATTACTTTTGAATTTAAAGAAATAAGAAAAATACAAAATATTAAATAAGTCTTGTTACAGATTTCATGAAATAGACAAAGAATGTACTGATAGTTTGATAACGCCCGCCTTACATGTATTTTTTATAATAATTTTGAGATATTGACCGCGAATTGTCGCAACAACTTTTTGAGACGATATTTAATTTATATAAAAACAGGATAAGCAAATGTCTAAATACGAGACGGTTATAGGGCTTGAAGTACATATGCAAATTAACACAAAATCAAAAGTTTTTTGCGAGTGTTCTACTCAGTTTGGAGCGAAGCCTAATGCAAACACTTGCGTTGTTTGCGCTTCGCAGCCCGGAGCAATTCCAATTTTAAATAAAAAGGCTGTTGAAGCCATAGTTAAAACAGGACTTGCTTTGGACTTTACGATAAACAAACAATGCGCTTTTGCAAGAAAGCAATATTTTTATCCTGATGTTCCTAAAAACTATCAAATAACTCAGTCTGAGCCGCCATTGTGTTCAAAAGGGAAACTCGCAATAAATGTTGGCGGTAAAGAGAAAGTTGTAAATATAACTAGGATCCATCTTGAAGAAGATGCTGGCAAGCTCGTCCACGAAATAGGCGGCAGAAAACTTGATTACTCTCTTCTTGATTTAAATAGGGCAAGCGTCGGACTTATGGAGCTTGTTACGGAGCCTGAGCTTAGTTCTCCTGGAGAAGCTCTGGCATTTTTGACCGAACTTAAAAATATCGTTGAATATTTGGGGACTTCCGAGTGCAGCATGGAAGAAGGAAAAATGCGTTGCGATGTAAACGTAAGCATACGCCCTATCGGACAAAAAGAACTTGGAACAAGAGTAGAAATTAAAAATATGAATTCTATATCAGGCGTAAGAGACGCGATAGCCTACGAAGTTGAAAGACAAGCTGAGGCGCTTAAATCAGGCGGGAAACTTGCGCAGGAAACAAGGCTTTGGGAAGCTGAAGAAGGCATAACAAAATCTATGCGTACAAAAGAAGGGGCGTTAGACTACAGATATTTCCCTGAGCCTGACTTAGTTCCTTTTGATTTGCCTGATTCTTTTATTGAAGATTTAAAGAAACAGCTTCCAGAACTTCCTAAAATAAAAAAAGAAAGATTTATAAAAGGTTATGGTTTGTCAGAATATGACGCAAATTATTTGATTTCAACAAGAACGATTGCAAATTATTATGAAGACTCCTTACGCTTTTTGCAAGATAAAAAAGCGGCGGCTAAGCCAATTGCAAATTGGATTTCCACTGAGTTAAACGCTAAATTAAACGCTTCAAAAATAGATATTTCAGAGTCACCTGTTTCAAGCCAAAATTTAGCTAAACTGGTGTCTCTTATTTTAAGCGGCGTTATATCGGGCAAAATTGCGAAAACCATTTTTGAAGAAATGTATGAAAAGTCTTCGGATCCTGAAGTTATAGTTAAGGAAAAAGGTTTGATGCAGATTTCAGACGAATCTGCGATTATAAAAATTTGCGAAGAAGTTATTGCCGAAAGTCCAAAAGCTGTCGCTGAATTTAAAGCTGGTAAAGAAAGAGCTATTGGAGCAATAGTGGGGCTTGTCATGAAAAAGTCTAAAGGACAGGCAAATCCTCAGCTTGTAAATAAAATCCTTTTAGAAAAATTAAAATCGTAAAGCGATATTTAAATTTTAGATTTTCAAAGAAGCCGCTTTCCGCAGTTTCTTTGTTGTTTACAGGTTTAGCGTAAAAGCGCAACTTCGCATTATTGATACGCGTTATGTTGTTTGACATGCTTAATTTAAAGCGTTAAAATCTTGCGTAAAAGAAGAAAGTTTTTTATAAGAGGCAAAATGAGATTAGTAATAAAAGTTGGCACAAGCACGCTTACGTCAAAAAACGGTTTATTAAATAGAGAATATATATTTAGTTTAGCTGAGCAGATTTCCGGACTACAAGACGATAATCATGAAATTATAATCGTAAGCTCTGGCGCAGTCGGCGCTGGGCAGGCAAAGCTTGGAGTGTCTTCTGACCGTGAAACCACAAGGGAAAAGCAGGCTTTTGCGGCTATAGGACAGCCTTTAGTAATGAATGCATATTCAGACGCTTTCTTAAAATATGGTAAGACGGTTGCTCAAATTCTTTTAACTAGGGAAGTTTTTGATAAAAGAGCGGAATATATAAATGCGAGAAACACTTTGAATGTTTTAATACGCAACAAAGCGATACCTATAATAAATGAAAATGACTCAGTCTCCATAAGCGAAATAAACTTTGGCGATAATGATACTTTGGCTGCGCTTGTCGCTGCTACTATAGATGCTGACAAACTTATAATTTTTACAGACGTGGACGGTTTTTATAAAGGCAATTCTGCAACGTCGGAAATTATACCTCAAATTGAAAAAATTACCGAAGAAATAGAGAGATACGCAACAGGCGGCTCTTCAAGCGATAAAGGCACTGGCGGCATGAAGACGAAAATAACTGCTGCAAAGATAGCCGCAGCTTCAGGCGTAGATACTGTTATAACCAACGGCTCAAAGCTTTATCTGTTAACAGACATCGTTTCCGACTGTCAAGCAGGAACTGTCATCAAGGCGAAAAAACAATGTCTTCGAGCTAAAAAATCATGGATAGCTTTTAGTAAAAAGTCTAAAGGAACTATATTCGTTGACAATAAAGCCGCGGACATTTTATTAAACAAAGGTAAAAGTTTGCTCCCTGCAGGCATCGTCAAAATAAGCGGAACTTTCCATAGGGGAGATACCGTAAATATAGCTAACGCCGAAACCAAAAAGGACTTTGCCAGAGGATTAACAAATTATGACAGTAGTGTTGTTGAGAAAATAAAGGGCAAAAAAACCATAGATATAAAGAAGATTATGGATACTGAAGAAGACGAAATTATACATAGGGATAACATGGTTTTGTTGCGATAGAAAACCTTCTTTCTTTAAAATTGAGCGTTTTGCAGAATTTTCGGATATTTCCCTATGAACTAAAAAGGTCTCTGAAGTTTTGTTTTAGGTATTAAATACAGACTTCTGCGCATTTCCGCCGTGAAAACGTCCTACAAACATGAGAGAGAATTTATATAGAACGCAGCGGCTTAAAGGAAGCCCAAAAGTTTCGCAAAGTTGCCAAGCGTATCATAATTATGTAGCACATATGTACATACGCACATGTGTATATACACATAGAGCTGTCAAAAGGGAGAATAAAGCGATGGTAGAAATAATAGTGGCGGCGAATCGCAAATGGGGCAGTGGGAAGAGTTACGAAAGAGATAGCCGAGAAAGAAAAAAAGAAAGGTGGTTAATTGAAGAAACTAGCAAGCATTTTAGTAGCGGCAACATTGTTGACTCTTCCGCTGAAGTCGGTTTATGCCGAGCAGCAGCCTGAGCGGGCTTTCCAAGCAAGCTTAACTCGCGGGGCTGAGGAGCAAAGCTCCGAACTCAGTTCCGAACCTAAAGAAGAACCCGAGACGACTTGGCAGAAAGCTAAAAGAAAAGCTCGCGGGACTAAACAGTGGGTAGTAGATCACAAATGGCAGCTCCTTTTAGAGATGGCAGCGGCAGCAACAGTCGCAGTCGGATGGTTGGCTGTGAAAACAATCAGACAAGGTCACGAACCCGAAAGATTCCCGACAGAAAACCCTCAGTTTTTAGGAGACTTTCCGGTATTGCAAATCAAAAATACAATTCCTAAAACAGACGAAGCAATATTGGATGAACCCGAAAGATTCCCGACAGACCCCCCCCCGTTTTTAGAAGACTTTCCGGAAGCGCAAACCGAAAATACAACCCTTGAAACAGATGAAGCAAGATTGGGTGAAGTTGAATCTAATGCAGAACTGCCTGTGAATCAGGTTGAGACTAAGGTTCAAATGGTTCAGGAGCGGGTACAGTCTCGGAAAGAGTTTATTATTGAGCATGTAGAAGCGCCAACACCGGAGAGAGAAGAAGAAGCGGACCCGGCGAAAGCAGTGGAAGAAGAAGCGGACCCGGCGAAAGCAGTGGAAGAAGAAGCGGACCCGGCGAAAGCAGTGGAAGAAGAAGCGGAACCGGCGAAAGAAGTGGA
>JAITND010000005.1 GCA_031290625.1 Endomicrobium sp.
TCGTCTGCAAGATGTTTAATTTATTCACCACTCTGTCGACGAACTGCGATTGTTCTGCCTGTTGTTTCATATTCAACACAGCAGTATGAATTGACGCTATTGAATGCGAAGGTAGACGCGTATTCTTTAGATAGTTTAGGCCGGGTGATACTACTAGCACAACGTTCACCGCGAAACTTAATAATAAAAATAATGTTCCAAAATTTTTACATAGTCCAAAGGTTACTAATACTAATAGTACTCCATACTCAGCGCAACAACAACCCAAGTAAACGCGCTTTAGGCGTTTCGAAAATTGAGATATTAAGTCTATATGATAGTTCATACTATAATGGTTTTGTAGTTCCTTCTGCAGATATTCAAGCTGATGATCATCAGCAGAAGTCTCTCCTTGACCAACAACAGATGGGCATCCCTGATCGACGGTAAAATCTTGTTGCGCAAAGCTAGACTGAATTAATGAAACCAACAACGCTAGCGCTAACAATACACTTGTTAATTTCTTCAACATTTAATAACACCTCCTTATACCACGCCAAACTTCATTTGTCTAGTAAATGATACATTTTAGCTAATAAATTGCGTTACCGCTACCAAAAATGTAAATTTTTGTAATGATTTTCCACCTGATTTATCTTTTGAAGACTATATTCCAACAAAAACTCCTCGTCCTCTATGAACAGAGGCGGATGCAAAATACTATCAATATTAACGCTTTGAAAACTGGAAGCGTTTTCTTGCTTTCGGCCTTCCATATTTCTTTCTTTCAACCATTCTTGAATCTCTGGTTAAAAGACCTTCTTTTTTCAACGCAGCTTTTGATGCTTCATTAAGTTCTAAAATCGTCCTTGCCAAGCTATGGCTTATAGCTCCAGCTTGACCGCTTACGCCGCCGCCGTTTACATTGACAAAAAAATCATAACTCTTTACGCCTTCCCAAATATCCAAAGGTTTTAAAGCTGTCTTTTTTAATCTTTCCAATCCGCCAAAATATTCATCTATAGTCTTATTATTTATCACAATTTTACCATTGCCGCTTGCCGCCTTTGTTCTGGCAATCGCACTTTTTCTGCGCCCTGCGCTTAAATAAGAAACGTTGCTCATTTTTTATCCTCTTTACTTTGCCGACGCTAATTGCGCGCCGTGCGTATGTTTATCTTCTTTAAATACTTTAAGTCTCGTAATCTGTCTATCTGCAAGTTTGTTCTTGGGAAGCATGCCTTTTACTGCGGCAAGCAACGCTTTTTCCGGACTCTTTTCCATCAAAACAGAATAAGGAGTTAACTTTGCTCCGCCTGGATACCCAGAATATGTGAAATATGTCTTCTGATCAAGCTTTTTACCTGTAAGAACAATCTTGCTTGCATTTACAACAACAACAAAATCGCCGCAATCTATATGGTTTGTATAGAAAACCTTCTTTTTGCCTCTTACAAGCTCCGCTATTTCAACCGCAAGTCTCCCTAAAACTTTCCCGTTTGCGTCTATCAAGTGCCATTTTCTTTCAATCGCGTCTTGTTTTGGTAAATAAGTTTTTTTATTCATCTCTAAAACCTTGTCCTATAAAATTATACCGCCTTCAAAAAGACAAAGCGCGACGGCAATTATAAACTCTACAATATACCCGCCGACAATAACATCGTCTATTATAAGCTGTTAAACCGTAGCGGGGCATCCAAGCTTTTAACATCCATATCCAGCTGTTATTGTACCATAATTTAGTTGCAAAAACAAATCTTACCAAACGAAACTGCAAATGTCAAAACGTAACGCCTATCTTAGCGCCGTATTCCATTGCGGTATTTTTTGGTTCAAAAAGATATTTATATTTTATTATTCCAAATTCCACAACAGAATAATACTTTTTCCCGGACTCATCTATATTCCAGTATTTTACAAACGGCTCAAGGAATACTGCAAAACTCTCTCCTATTTCCTTAGAAATCCTAGCCGACGCTCTAAAACCGTATCCTTTATGTTGAAGGTTTTCCGTAGGCTTCCCGCTTCCTTCAGTATCTATGCCCGAGGTCTGCCGACCTAGCAAAAACAGATCAAATTCAGGGTTTAAATTGAACAACCAACCATTATCCAAATCAGACCTCGCTATTATACCCAACGGTATATATAAATACATTGAATATCTGTCATATCCGGAAATTTTGGCAGGTTCTCCGCCTTTAATGTAGTAATAATCCTTTACTCTATTAAACAATCCTCTAAAACCAAAGCCTAAATATGGGCATTACCGCAGACTTATATTCATTGAAAGGCAATGCTAAACCATATAAGAGCCTATGTTCTTGATAAAAATCCGCGCGGCAATTTAATTTAAATTTTATCGCTCCGTATTGCGAACATCCATCATAAACAAGATCTCCAAAAGAAAGAGCGACTTGATATGACCAGAATGAAGACTTCTCGGCACTTTTACGCGATAAATATTCGTAAGATAGCCCGCGTCTTTTCCCTTCAATAGACATGAATTCTTCACCTTTATTGTTAACTTCTTGATACTTATATCCGCTTATTTCAAAGCCGATAGAATGTTCTTTCCGCATGACATCCGCGGACAAAGAACTTCCCGTAACCAAACAAATAAAAATAAACAATAAACCCAACTTTTTCATATTGTCATAAGCGATATTATTTTGCTTCTAAAACTACCTTCAAGGTATTTATGTTTATAAACGTCGTCTAACACAAAATAAATAATCGTATCCATCAGGTTAGGAACCACAACCTCCGCTCCTTCTTTTTCCAAAGAAGAAACTAAATTATTGTTTGCCGTCGGGTGAAATTTAACCAAAACCTCTCCTATAATTCCAACGCGAGGCTTTTTAATTTTTTTGACGACTATATTGTCAAAATCTCTTATTATTTCTTTTACAGTTCTTCTGAAATTAAACCATGCGTTCTTGCTTATAATGCCCGAAAGACGCCTAAGCCACGACTCCGTCAAAGCGTCAGTTTGTCCAACATAACATTCATAAGGACGCCTGCGATTTGAAAGTTTCATAATCAAATCGCCGTAAAGAATAACTAAAATAAAATCTCTGATCATTGGGAATGAAAATCCAATAGATTTGTTTTGCGACGATTTTGAAGCACTCAAAGGAAACACGAATACTTTTTCAAAACCGGCTTTACTAATCGCTTTCCTTACAAAACTGGAATAATTTGTAGCTCTGCAACCGCCGCCGATCTGAGAAATTACCAAAGCTATATTGTCCAAATCATACTTGCCGGACTTTAAAGCGTTAATAAATTGTCCTATGATTATTATTGACGGATAACACATATCGTTGTTTACGTACTTAAGACCTTCTTCAACATCATTTGCCGAAACTTTTGACAAAACTTCTAATTTCACTCCGTATTTGCGAAAAACGGATTCCGTCAAGCTAAAATGTATTGGAGACATCTGCGGGCATAAAACTGTATAAAAATCTTTTGCGCTTTTTTTCCGTTTTAAAGCGACGACATCCGCAGTTTCAGAAACATTTTTATTAAGTACTAACGGCTTACGCTCTTTCATGGACGCAAACAAAGAACGTATTCGTATTTCACAGCGCCAAGATTAGCGCCTTCGTCTATTTTTAAAATCGTATAAACTTTACATGTTTAGAAAGAATTTCTTCCGTTTGTTCCGCGCTGATTGCGTCTAATCCGCAAACCAAAAGATTTAGCTGCACAAGTTCTAAATTATCAATCTCAGAAGCAACTTTAGCCGCGCGATATAATCTTGAACGATATGTCCATTGGTCGACAAAAGCAATCTCTGACAAAGCTCCCGACAAATGAGCGACAGAATCCTCAGTTAACACAGGAATTCCTTGCGATGCTATTAAATCAGCTATGCCATGATTTATGCTCGGATCCAAATGGTACGGTCTACCGACAAGAATAACGGCAAGCGGACCCTTTGTTTTAACTCAAGAACTTAGAGAAAAAGGACAGTTCGTTAAAATAACGTCGGCAGGGCTTACTAAAAGCCACCCTCATGACATATTTATAACGAAAGAAGAAAACAACTATTCTGGGAATAAGCATTAACTGCGCGACGTTAATTATAATTTTGCGTGCGTCCAATGCCTAATTAATTACCGGATTGTTTTCGTAAATAGAACAAAAATACTTTAAAAATCCTCTTTTATTAAAACTTGGCAAATCTTCATCCATCGTATTTGCTATGTCAAGAACTAACTCTTCCAACATCTCATTTTGTCTATTATTAAATAAACATAGTTTAGGAATAAAGTTAATAGAAGCTTTAAAAATGCATCCTAACGATCCCATATCAA
>JAITND010000009.1 GCA_031290625.1 Endomicrobium sp.
CGGCGGAGCGATATATATGGATGGCGGCGTATTAAACATAGAAACAGTTGATGGGAAGACTACGGAGTTTAGGGGGAATACGGCGAGAGATAGATCAGACGCGCTACATTTAAAAGGCAACACTTTGATAAATTTTAATAGTCGGGATAATAGCGTTGTAAATATGTTTGACGCAATAACAAAAGAAGGCAGTTACGCTACCAGAAATGCCGTTATAACAATCAATGGGAATGGGCAATTTAACTTAAGTTGTAGGGAAGAGTCAATAATACCTAACTTAAGCATAAACGATAGGAGTGTATTTAATTTGGGAGCCAATACGCCTTTACAAATAAGTGATAATTTGAGAGTAGCTCAGGACGCCGTATTTAATGCGGGAAACGGCGCGGTAGATATAGTGTTAGTAGGGAACTATGTTCAAGACGGGACATTGAGTATGGACATATTTGCCGATGGAAATGAAGGCGAATGTTCAAGAAGCAACCAGATAATAGCGACTGGTAACGTAAGTTTAGGGGAAAATAGTAGACTGCATATAATGGAAAACGGGGATTGCAGAAAAAAAGCATATATGTTGATAAGGTACGGAAGCCTAGAAGGGAGGTTTGGCTCTTTATTAACAACGTCAAATCACGATATAGAATATGAGTACGAAGGGCATTGGATAGTGCTTTTACCGAAAGAAGAAGAACCTATAGGGCAAAGAGAAGAGCAGACAGTGACGTCGGCAGTTGCTGATGGTCAGGCAGGTTCTGATTTGAGAGGGAGAGTGAATTTATTTACGTATTTTTGGGAAATCAGAGTTAGAAACATTAAGTTCAAATCAAAAAGGGATGGCAAAGACAATAGAAAGGTTGTCAACCAAAGTTGCGAAACATTCAGATTTGGGCATAGCGATGAGAATTTTAAAATATCTTGTCCCAAATGAGAAAAAAAAGCGTTAAGTAATATGAGCGGATATTTTATAAACAATGTGATAATAGGGCAAGGGTTAGAAAGCGCGAGAAATGGAGTATATGAACATATAACAGATAAAGAAAACAAATTCTATGAAGTATCAAGAAAGGTATGGGGGCAAGTAGAATGAAGAATAACAGGGATAGATAGCAGCGAAAATTCGCCTGGGAAGTTTGAAGTAAAGAGCGGAGGAATAATAGGCGGCATTGACATAATAAAAAGGGAAGATATAAAAGCGGGGATATTAGGGAAATGCAATAAGAATTGGATAAAGCAGGACAAAAACAGAGCGGAAGTAAACAATAACGGGCTAGGGATCGCCGGTATAGAGAAAGAAAGAATAGATGTAAAAGGAGCGATTATAGGAAGCGTAAGCGGATATGAAATAACAAGGGTAATAAGCAATGGATATAGCGAAGAAGTAAAAGGAAAGACAAGCGGGATAAACGGGAAATTAGATATAGAAGTAGGATACAAAGCGCCAATATGCAATTGTATTCAAAAGAAAGGTTTAGTGAAAGTGACGTTAAGGACGTACGCGGGGACGACAGCGGCGGTAGCGAATACAAAAGGATATAAAGAAACAGGACTCAATGGGATAAGATTAGAAGTAAAGGATAACAAATATTACAAATCGTCAGCGAGAGTAGGGATAGGAATAAGGCAAAACCAAATCCAAAAAATATTTATTGTATTACAGAGAGAGGGAGAGTCACGGATTGGGGAGAAAGCATTGACGAAGCAATAGCAACACGCTTAATCAAAGCATTATGGGCAACCACTTGTCCTTCTTTACAGTTAGTATTTCTTTAAATTTTTACTATTTGATGACAGGAATAAAAACGAACTTCCTTACCATGTCAGGGATAGGTACTGGATGAGAAAACCCCGCTCTATCAAAAATTAAATGACTCCCTTTTTGACGCTCTTGTACAAAGCCGTAATGTTTTAAAAAGTTGCGAAGTTGACTTAGCTTAACTGTATGAATGCCGCCCATGATTAATTTAATCCGCTTGCGGATCTTTCCAAATTAATCATCTTGCTTGCAAGCAATTCAAAAGGAATATTGTACGGCTCTTCTTTGGGGATTATTTCAGACTTTGTAAGTTTCCAACCAAGTTCTTTTAAAACTTCTCTTATATTACCTTTTTCATCAACGTGTTCTATCCAAAGTTCCAAGGCTTCATAGAAAAATATTCTGCTTCCCAAATTTTACGACGCTATTAAAAATACTTTGGCGGAGAGAGAGGGATTCGAACCCCCGGTGGAATTTCTCCCACTATAGTTTTCAAGACTATCGCCTTAAACCGCTCGGCCATCTCTCCTATGACTTTCTTCATGTTGCGCTAAAAACTACTTAAGCTTCTAAATACTTTTTAATCTGAGATACTATTCTATCAAATTTGACTGTTTTTACGCAAATTTCTATGATACGAAGATACGAATATAGTTTGGTCTTTTCATTTCATGGAGGAAGCGGTATGAATAAATGTCTGCTTGTTTTAGCGTTTTGTTTTGTCGCGTGTTACTCTTATGGCGAAAACTACATTTTTCCGGCAAAGAATATTAATGAAATAGACATTATTATAAAAAACGGAAAACTTGACGTCAAAAGCGCCGACGTCAGAGAAATCAGAATAGACATAACTCCAAGCAAATCCTCTTCAACAGACAGACAAATATATGTCGTCGGAGGCAAGGAACTAAACGTTTACCTTATAGACTCCGAAATTACAGAAAATACAGTAGCGGATATGATCGTGCCAAAAACAATAGATATGGAAATAAATTCAACTTTGGCTAACGTAACGGCTGACAATCTGTCAGGGTTTTTAAGTATTGACGCAACTGCCGGAACTGTCGCAGTAAACAACTTCAATGGAAAAGCGGAAATAGACGCTGTTGACGCCAAAGTTGACGTTTCTGGAACGTTCAAATCTCTTGATATAGAAAGTTCCAGAGGCGTCGTAAACGTAACTCTCAATAAAGTGCCTTCATTTTACGCTTATGCAATACACGGCGCTGGTAAAATGACCTTTAATTTAGACAGGAGTATAAAAAGGGATAAGTTAGTAATTGATTCGCATGAATTCAAAGGCATACTTGAGATAAAGTAAATACTGCGTGATCATAAGACAACCCTACTGGTATTTCTTAGACCCTGCTCTTTCAGCCGATTGCGGAGCTTGTCCGCAATGACGGAGGGAACAAATGACACTTCTTAGACCCAGCTGTTTCAGCGATTGCGGGTCTAGCCCGCATTGACGAAGGGAACAAATGACACTTCTTAGATCCAGCTGTTTCAGTGATTGCGGGTCTAGCCCGCATTGACGGATGAAACAAATAGAAGGCGTATCGCCATGCTTTTCTATTTTGAGGCTATTTCTTTTCGGATTGTTCGTACTGAAGCGTTCTTGTCGTTATTGCGGATACATTTACGGGACCAAAATACTGAATAGGTCCGGGAAATACGTAGCTTTCAGACGCCGCCCATTTATCTCTCATTTTTACAAACTCTTTAAACGGTTTACCACTTAAATCAACCAACGCTTTCCGAATAACAGGCTTATCTTTGCCGTTTCTTCTTTCAACGTTCATCATCATAGTTATAGGAATACCGCCGCACTCCCATTGCTTGGGAGCTTTTAGAAGGTTTCCTACAAAAGACATATAACCTGTAAGACCGTTGAGAATAAGAGCGGCTGCATTATACCCTAAAGCATAAGTATAGTTTGCGTCAAAATTCGAAGGAAATCCGCAACGCCCTTCATATCCAAAAAAATGCGTTATGCTTGAGAATTTGCCTTTATACTTATCCTTCTTATTTAGTTCTGCAAGCCTCTTTTGAATCATTTCAATCAAAAGCTTTTCAGTCTCAATCACGGATACGGCAACGTTTCCGTGCGGATCTCTGTCGGACATAAGCTGGGAAGCTATGCCCGCAGGCAAAGAGCGCATTAAATCTGAAAGCTTGATTGAGAGCTTGCCGCATACAAAATTCTTCTTTTCTTCCATACTTGAAAGCTCTGCAAACTTATCGGCATTATCTGCCAAAATATCGTTTAACGCCGAAATTAACTCTTTCATCTCAGGTATAAATTCTATAAGCCCTTCCGGCACCAAACAGATTCCAAAATTTTTACCATCTTCACAACGCTTGATTATAACGTCAACAATACTGTCAACAACTTTTGAAAGCGTCATTTTCTTGGCTAAAATTTCTTCGCCGATTAAGACAATGTTGGGACGCGTTTTGAAACCCACTTCTAAAGTTATATGGGAAGCGCTTCTGCCCATCAAGCGGACAAAATGCCAATATTTTTGAGCTGAAACTGCGTCTCTGCATATATTTCCCACAAGCTCCGCATAAATTTTTGTCGCGGTATCAAAACCAAACGACGTTTCTATGTATTTATTTTTCAAGTCTCCGTCAATCGTCTTAGGCACGCCTATTACGCATTTGTCTATATTTTCCTGTTTCAAATATTCGGCAATCATGGCGGCGTTTGTGTTAGAGTCGTCTCCTCCGACAATTACCAAAGCGTCTACGTTGCATACGTCCAAGTTGTCTTTTGTTGAACAAAACTGTTCAACGGATTCAATCTTTGTTCTCCCAGATTGTATATAGTCAAAACCGCCGGTATTTCTATATTCGGCAAGAACTTTCTCGTCAATTTTCTTAAAGCTCTTTTTCAAAATTCCAGAAGGTCCTCCGAGATATCCTATCAGACCGTTCTTTTTATTTGCCCGCTTGAGACCGTCAAAAAGCCCCGCTATAACATTATGTCCTCCAGGAGCTTGTCCGCCTGAAAGAACAACCGCCGCATTTATCGTTTTCTTTTTAGCCGAAGGATTTGCGCCTTTTTTAAATTTTACTATCGGCAAACCATAAGTGTTTTTAAAAAGTTCTCTTACTTTGTCTTGGTCAGCGACCGACTGAGTCGGTTTTCCCTTTACGGCTTTTACGCAAGCCGCTCCCTTTTTTAACGCTTCGGGAAGTTCCGGTTTAAATCTCGCTCTCTCGCGCTGAAGTTCTGAAATACACGATGTTTTCCGCGCCATGTTAATCCCTCTTAGTTTTTATTTATTGCAGCTGCAAAACTTTTGATATTATATCTTCCGAATCTATGTCGGAAATCTTATCTTTCTTTATAACTATATGATTTTTTAACGGCATAGGTCCCGCTTGGCTTGGATCCGTATAACCAAACACCGCCACACACTTTGTTCCGACCGCCGCAGCCAAATGCATAGCGCCTGAATCTACGCCTGCAAACAAACCGCACTCTTTTAGAAAAGCAGCGACGTCTAAAATACCCTTCTCGGCAGTAAACAGTTTCGGAGCTATTCTACATTTTTTGGCTACGTTATTCAAAACGTCTTTTTCCCACGCAGCGCCCGAAAGGACGCAGTTAAACCCTTTTTTTGATAAAACATTTATAACTTCACTCCATTTGCGCTCTTCTAAACATTTGTCTTGCCGTCTTTTGCTTGCGCCAATTGAAACTGCAATCGTCTTTGACGCATCAAGATTATTATATCCAAACCACTTCTTTACGTTTTCTACGTTTTCTTTAGGGATCTTTATTATCCCTGTATAATCTTGCCGTATTGATTTAAGACCTGCGGCGAAACCCAATTCTCCGTTGTTAAACAAAGACGGAACGCCGACTCTTTTTGCTTTTTTTGTAAGCAAAAAACTTAAAGAAGCAGTTTTAAAACCTATTCTGCTTTTTATCCCAGACAAATACGCATAAAGTAAAGAACTCGGCGATTCGGAAAAAAGTACCGCTTTGCCGATTTTCTCTTTTCTTAAAAATTTTACGGCATTTTTATCTTTAGGCATTGTTTCGTCCGCGAGCGCAGAAGACGTTAAAAGCGGAGCCAACGACGGTTTAACTACAGAATATATTTTAGCGTTAAGTTCTTGCTTGGCAGCTTTAAGAACCGGAAGAGAAAATACAAGGTCTCCCAGCTGGTTCATGTGAAAAAAAACTATCTTATCCATTTTTCTATTTCCAAGAAAACAGTCTCAGGTTTTACAGCGCTTATATTATCTTCGTCTTCTTTATTTATAAGCAAAGAAAATCTGCCTAAAAAAGGAGCAGTTTCGTTTATATCCGAACGACCGAATATAAATACCGAAGGGACATTTAATACAGCCGATAAATGCGTAGGTCCTGTGTCTGCCCCGACAACCGCCTTGCTTTTTGATAAGACACCCGCAAGCTCTTCTATTGAAGTTTTACCGCACAAATCTACGACCTCGTTTGATTGTATTCCACCGAAATCCGATTTTGCTCCCAATACAACTATCTGCATATAGGCGAATTTTCTTTTAATTAAGCCTATTAACTTATGATAATTATCAACGCTCCAATTTTTGCCTTTTCCTCTTGCAAATGGAGCAAACGCAATAAACTCTTTTGAAACTCCGTTATCGTTTAAAATTCTATTAACATCCGCATTTATCTTTATGTTTACTTCATGTTGAAAAGTTTCTCCCGTTAGGAAACGAATAGTCTCAAGATTTCTTAAGGTAGCGTTTGTATCGGCTTTTTCTGGATAGGCTTCCTTAATTAAAAGATTACTAAGCTCTTTCATGCCAGGAACGCCGACTTTGATTTTCGCTTTGGCAAATTTTGCAAGAAACGCACTTCTTAAAAGCCCCTGCAAATCTATTATTATATCGTACTCGGATTGTCTTACAGATCTTAAAACGTCAAGAAAACCTCTAATTCCTCTTTGTCTATCCCAAATTATAACTTCGCCAATATCAGGACACAATTTAAGAATTTTTTCCCAATTTTTAAAAACAACCCAACTTATATTGCAGTCGGAGTACGCCTGCTTTAAAGCGTTTGCGCACGGCAAAGCTTGAACAATATCGCCAAAAGAGCTCGGTTTAATTATTAAAATGTTCATAAAGATTGCAAGTATTTCTTTTTTACTTCTTCAAAAACTTCGTCAACCGTTACTGCCCGCATACATTTAGGATTTACGCAATTTCTGTTTCTGCAGGGTTGGCAGTCCATTTTATGTTGTATAACTTTCGTATTGCCTTTGTACGGTCCCGTGCGATTGGCGTCCGTAGGTCCGAGGATGGCTACAGCTTGAGCATTTAACGCCGTCGCTATATGCATGGGTCCCGCTTCATTGCCTACAAAGACTTTACACATTTTTAAGAACGCGCACAATTCTTTTAATGTAAATTTGCCCGTCATATCGGTTATTTTAACGCCGGCGGCGGAAATTATTTTTTCATTTAAACCTTTTTCGCCGCTACCGCCTTCTTTCCCGCCTATAAGAACAATACCGGAATTAAGCTCCGTTTTCAACCTTTTAGCCAAAATCGCATAGTTTGCCGCATCCCATCTTCTAGAAAACCAGCCGCCGCCTGAGTGAACGCCTATCATTTTTTCTAAATTTACATCGTCTTTTAAAAGCTTCTTTTCTACGCTTTTAAAACTTTCGTCGGGCGTATGAATAGGATAATTTATATCGTCGGAACAGTCCAAATATTTTGCAACTTCAAAGTGACGTTCTACGCAATGGCGCTCTTGCGGAGATTTAATCTCTTTTGAAAACAGCCAAGAAAATTCTCTCATACCGTTGGCGGAAGACGACGCTATTTTAAACTTTGCGCCGGCAAGCTTAACAAGCATTGCCGACTTTGCAAGACCGTGCAAATCTACGCTCAAATCAAACTTTTGCGTTCTCAATTGTTTTCTTAATTTTGTGTAATAATTAAACGAAATCCGTTTTCTATCCCATATAAAAATATTTTCAAGGATAGGATTGCCTTCCAAAATTTCAAAACAACGCTCATCCGCTATCCAGCTCAATCTTGCACGAGGAAACTTTTTCTTTATAGCGGCAAGCGTCGGCAACGAGAAAATAATATCACCAAGCCTGCTTGGCTGCACTATCAAAATTTTTGGAGACGGGCGGTATTGCAAATACTTTAATACGTCTTTGCTCCAATAATATTTGTCCGTAAACTCACTTAATTTATTCAGTTTTTGTTCAACTAAAACCCTTTTTGCTTCAATGTCGTCGTTTTTATTTATATAAATCGGCTCGCCGTAAATTTGAACGGTTTTTGAAAAAGGAAGAGGGATTATAGTTTTATCCCAAGTCTTTTTCAAAACAATTTTATTCTTTGGAGAACAACTTATCGGAACTATAGGCATACCCGTTTTTTGAGCGGCGTATATAACGCCGGATTTTAATTTACGATAAGGACCTTTAGGACCGTCGGCAGCAAAAGCCGGAGAATACCCTTTTCGAGCGTATCTTATTATTTCTATCAGACCTCTTTCTCCTCCTCTTGTTGAAGAACCTCTGACAGTTAAATATCCGAAACTTTGTAAAATCTGCGACAACAGCTCGCCGTCTTTTGACAAACTTACCATAATAACGATATTTCTTTTTTGATTTGACATCAACATGGGAAATTCATTCCTATGCCAGAAAGGATATATTGACGGTTTAGGATAGTGAAAAGTATCGTTTAACGATTTCTTTCTTAAAGTTTTGTCTATTACGCGACATATAAATACTACCATCTTAAGCAAAACTTTATTTTGCATCTAAAATCTCTTTTATTTTCTCTAATGTAAAAGACACCGCGCCCTTTTGATCTCGCGCAGTTTTTAGCGCATTGTCTCCCGTACGTTTAAGAAAGGATCCGTTTGTCATAAATTCTTTTATCTTGCTCGCCAAGTCGTCCGCATCTTTAACAATAAAAGCTCCCCCGTTTTTCAAGAGACTTTCCGCTTCAGTTTTGAAGTTATCCATATATTTGCCAAACAGCGCAGGTTTGCCATACGCCGCCGGCTCTATAGGGTTTTGCCCGCCCTTATCCACTAGAGATCCGCCGACATAGCATACGTCGGAAATTGAATATATATTTTGAAGTTTGCCGAAAACATCGACCAAAATAAATTCTCCTGCGAAATCATTTTCAGAAAATAAAGAATATTTTATGCTTTTATCTTCAAGAAGCTTTGCGACTTCGGAAATTCTTGCAAGGTGTCTGGGCGCCAGAAATACTTTAAAATTTCCGCCGGCTTTTACATACGCATCGGCAATAACGGCTTCTTCATTTTCTTTTGTGCTGCCCGCCGTAAAAACAAAATCCGACTCTTTAAACAAAATTTCTTTTCTTTGGGCAATCGACGTAAAGTCTCTATCGTATTTTATGTTGCCTGAAACTAAAATAGCGCTTTTTTCTTCCGTCAAACATCTAAATCTGTCAGCGTCTTCCGCGCTTCTTGCGATAACAATGTTGATAAGCCCTACAAATTTTCTCCAGAAAAATCTTGCCTTTTTGTAACCGCCAAACGATTTTTCCGACATTCTGCCGTTGACAGTTATAATTTTTATATCCTTACGCGCCGCCGCATAAAGCATTGAAACCCAAAATTCCGTTTCAACAATAACGATCAAGTCAGGTTTTATAATATCAAACGCCTTGTTCATTATAGGATAGATATCTAAGGGAAGCAAACGCGCAAAGTCGGCTTTTTGCAATTTCGCGGCGTACTCTCTGCCGCTTTTTGTAATGGTCGTTAAAACTATGAAGTAATCATCTTTTAGATTGTCCAAGATAGGCTCTATGGCGCGAACTTCTCCAAGAGAAGCGCAGTGTATCCAAACAGTTTTCTTTTTTGAATTCAAGTTGGAAAAATTGTAGCAAGCGAATCGTTCGGATATTTTGTAGAACAATTCTTTTCTATATTTTTTGCTAAACAGAACCGCTATTGCGATTAAAGGCAGCGCAAAAACTACAAGCGCATTATATAGAACTAAATAAATCTTTGACATGATATACCAAGCATTATTAAGTTACGTTAACCGGCGGAAATGACGACAACCGCAAACAACACAATTACTTCTTGGTCTTTTTCTTTGACGGAATCCAGTAAAATAAGCCCGCGGACGAATATTTTGGACAAATAACGCCCGCTTTCACGCTTACGCCTATTTTACCGGTCGGAATAACCTTAGAAACTTCTTCATAATATTCATTCGCTATATTAACGGCTCTTGTTATTTCGCAATTTCCATCTTGAGCTTCGCTAGATATAATTCTTTGCGCAAAATTCTTAGATTGATCCAACGCGTCGACAGCTATAGCCGAAACAATCTTGCCCGTATGCTCTCCAAACGCGTTTTTATCTTTTTTGTATTCCTCTTCTATAGCAACGCCTATTGTAACAAAGAAAAAGCTTTCCGACGCCCATTTTGCAGGAACATCTTTTTCGTAAACAAAAGGTAAAGACTCTTTTGAAAAGGTATCATAAACAACCGACGGCGATAAAAAATTAACATAAAAACGACAGCACCGTTGAACAGACTCTTCCAATTCAATCGGCGTATCATCGGTATTTGTAAGCTTTCTAACTACCCGCGAAATATCTTTTACACGCAAGTTTACTTTGAAATTCTTTATCTTTCGCATTATCTTGAGCCGACATAACCCTTTTTTGCCGCAATTTTAAACCTATTTCTTTTTCTTTGTTCCCATTCATATACAATAGGAGCGCAAACAAACAAAGAGGAAAACACTCCAAGCGCCGTTCCTATAAGCATTATATACGCGAATGTATGTATTACCTCGCCGCCAAAGAAAAATAAAGACGACGCTACGATAAACACCGTCAAAGAAGTAATCACAGTTCTTGTAAGAACTTCGTTTATACTCCTGTTTACAACTTTTCCAAAATCTTCTTTTGCTAAAAGTCTTAGATTTTCTTTTATTCTATCAAACAAAACAATCGTATCATTTATTGAATAACCAGCCACTGTAAGAAGAGCCGCAATAACCGTTATATTAACTTCTTTATTTGCAAGAATCACAAAACCAAAAGATATAGCTACATCGTGAATTATACCTAAAACTGCAGCCGCGCCCCATAGACCCGACTTAAATCTAAACGCCACGTAAACAATCATTCCGATAAACGCAAAAAAGAACGCGTAAAGAGCTTGTTTGGAAAGATACGCCCCAACGCTTGGACCTACGTATTCTACTCTATCCATCACCATAGGATTATTAGGGAACTCCGCTTGCATAGCTTCTTTTACAGCTTTTTCAAACCCATCTTGAGATTCTACGTTTTTCTTAGCTCTAATTAAGATTAGATTATCAGAACTTTGTAATTCAAAGGAACCTAACTTGCTCTGCTCTAAAGCTTTACGAACGTTTTGCAAGTCAACCTCCCGTTGAAAGGACACTTGCATAAGGACGCCGCCGGTAAAATCTATGCCATAATTAGGACCGCCTCTATAAATAAAAGCAAAAACTGTAATCAAAAGCATAAAAGCCGTGAGCAAGAAAAAATTACGACGTTTCCCTATAAAATTTATATTCGCGGATTTGAAGATTTGCACTGTAACCTCCGATTATATTTTTATTTTGAGCAAAAGATTTTCTTTAAACAAAAAGTCATATATAAGTTTGGTTACCGTTACCGCCGTAAACATGCTGACAATAAGACCTATTGAGAGAGTAACCGCAAACCCCTTTATGGGACCTGTCCCAAATTGGAATAAGAAAACTGCCGCGATAAGCGTTGTTATATTTGCGTCAAAAATAGTCCAGAAAACTTTTTGATACCCTGCGTCAACAGCCGCCCTCGCCGTTTTCCCCATAGCAAGCTCTTCGCGTATTCTTTCAAGTATTAAAACATTCGCATCAACAGCCATTGCAAGAGTCAACGCTATACCCGCCGCGCCCGGAAGCGTAAGCGTAAATTGGAAATACGCCATTGCCGCCATAAGTATTATTAAGTTTAAAGCCAAAGCGACGTCCGCAATAACGCCCGAAGCGCGATAGTAAACTATCATAAAAGCAAAAACTACAAGCACGCCTATTAAAGCCGACATAAAACCGCTCTTTATTGAATCATCCCCAAGAGTAGGTCCTACCGTTCTCTCTTCTATAACCCTAACGGGCGCAGGGAGAGCGCCAGCTCTAAGCACAGTCGCCAGAAGCTTTGCAGACTCTGTGTTAAAACCGCCTTGTATAACCGCTTTCCCTTCAGGGATTTTTTGATTTATCACAGGCGCGGACTGAACAATCCCATCAAGAACTATAGCAAGATTTTTTTGTATATTTTTTCCCGTAATTTCTTCAAACGTTCTTGCTCCTTCTCTATTAAATTCTATTGCAACAACAGGTTGCCCAAACTGTCCGCTAAAATCAACCTTAGCGTTTGTAAGCGACGCGCCCGTCAATAGAGCCTTGTCCAAAACATAATATCTTGAGTCTTCTTTACTTTCAAAAACAGAAGCATCTTGCGGCATAACAGCTTCTATATTAGGATACGCCGAAGGGTTTTGGCGATACTGAATAGGAGCAATACCCTCGTCTCTAATCAAATCCAGAACTTTATTAGCTTCGTTACTATTGTTTACTATTCTAAATTCAAGCAAAGCGGTTTTGCCTATAAGATCTTTGGCGGCTTGAGGGTCTTTAATACCGGGAAGTTGAATCACTATCCATTTTTCTCCCTGCCTCGTTATCAAGGGCTCTGCTACGCCAAACTGGTCCACTCTGTTTCGCATAATTTCAATAGCTCTATCAATCGCATCTTTTATTTTCATATTCGCATCTAATTGAGAAGAATCTACTTCTAAAAGAAGATGCGTGCCGCCTTTTAAGTCCAAACCTAATTTTATAGCTTTACCCAAAATAGGATCTTTTTCTTTTTCAGCCTGCGCTTTTCTATCAGCAGACATTAACGACCAATTTATAGAAGGCCATAAAGCCCAACCTGAAAAAGCTAATAACGCCAACGTAGTCCATAACTTCCATTTAGTTTTGTTCATTAGAGTAATTTCCTCTCGTTTATTATTAACTCAAATGTACAATTTAAAAAACTTGCCGCTCTTCTGCACGTAAGCATTCTAGACATAAAAATCTCAAAATATTCCATGACTTTTGATATTTGAGTATCTATGGCAAGCTGAAGCGATATGATCTTTTTTTCTTTGATTACTTTTAAAAAAGACCTTTCAACCGCGAAGTTCACCCTATCATGTATATCGTACTTTGATATATCGCGGTTTCTGACGCGCGTTTTATGCACATCCGACTTGTCTGCAAGAATCAAAGCCGCCGCCATAGGGATTTACAGGATCCCCCGACTGTTCTTCATGATTTCCTATTGCGGACATTATCAAAGACGTCTCTTCAGGAGTCATTCCCATATCTTTCAACAGCCTCATGGCAAGCAAAGCCGCGGACTGCCCGTGATCTTGTCTATTTACAACATTGCCTATATCGTGTATATACCCCGCTATGCCCGCAAGTTCCTGAATTCTTTTGGGATAGCAAGGTATAACAAAACATTTTCAGCTATGGACGCGACTAAACCGACATGCCTAACTCCATGTTCGGTATATCCAAGAGTTCCCAAGTATTCGTTAGCAGATCTGACAAAAATATTAACAATAGGGGATTCTTTTTTACTTGTTCAAGAGTTATGTTTGAATATTTATTTTTCTCGTCCATTATTTGTCTGATTTTTTAAATTATGCAACACAACCGCTTAAAACAAGCTACTTCTTTACAACATCAGGCGCTTTCGCCTGTTTTTCAGCGTCTTTTGTCATAACCGTAGTTATTGACTGCTTTGCTATCTGAACATTTACGCCATCTGCAATTTTTATATCAAGAACATTGTCTCTTACAGCATTAACCGTAGCGTATATGCCGCCCGAAGTTATAACTTTGTCGCCTTTTTTCAAAGCGCTCAGAGACTTTTGGTGTTCTTTAGATTTCTTCTGCTGAGGTCTTATCAAAAACAAGTAGAAAAAAACAAAAATAAGGATAAGCGGCAAGAAACTCCCCAAAGCGCCGGCGCCGCCTGCAGCCTGAGCGGAAGCGACTGAAGGCGTAACCAAAGATACCGCCAAAATTACCAATAACTCAATAGACTTTTTCATTCTATCCTCGCCTTTTATTTTTTGAATAATATTTTTCAAAAAATTCTCTTTTTGTTTTAAGAAACGTATCATTTTCCAATGATTTTCTTATTTTCGCCATTAAGTCTACCATAAAATGAATATTATGTAAAGATAACAAAGTAAGATATAAAGTCTCTTGCGCTCTGACCAAATGATTGAGATATGCTTTTGTATATCCAGCGCAAGCCGGACACTTGCATTCAGGATCTAAAGGGCTAAAATCCTCTCTGTACTCCGCATTACGTATATTTATCTTCCCCAGACTTGTAAAAACCTGCCCGTTGCGACCGTTCCTTGTCGGTATAACGCAATCAAACATATCAACGCCTCGTTCAACGCCTTCCCACAAATCTTCAGGCATTCCGACGCCCATTAAGTATCTAGCTTTATTTTCAGGTATTAAAGGCAAAGCGTTTTCTAATACGGCGCGCATATATTCCTTAGGCTCGCCTACGGAAAGCCCGCCTATAGCATAACCGACAAAATCAATATTCAACATTTCCCGCGTACTTTTTGCTCTTAAATCGTTATAAACCGAACCTTGTATAATACCAAACAGCGCTTGTATTTCATGCGCATTGTCCTTATAAAATTCAGCTTTGCACCTTTTAGCCCATCTGAGGCTCAATTCCATTGAATTTTTAGCGGACGTATAGTCTGCAGGATACGGAACGCACTCGTCAAAACACATTATAATGTCCGCCCCTATATCCTTTTGAACTTGAATAGACTTCTCTGGAGAAAAGAAATGCTTAGAGCCGTCTATATGCGACCTAAATTCAGAGCCTTCTTCAGAAATCTTTCTTATATCGCTTAAACTAAATATTTGAAACCCTCCAGAATCTGTAAGCATTGGACTGTTCCAAGAATTAAACTTCTGTATCCCGCCGGCTTTTTTGATTATTTCCGTACCTGGACGCAAGTAAAGATGGTATGAATTGCCTAAAATTATCTGGGCGCCGGAATTACGCAACCATTCCATAGGAACGCCCTTTACCGTCCCTTGAGTTCCTACAGGCATAAAAATAGGGGTGTTGACAACCCCCCTCGCGGTATAAATCTTCCCTAACCTTCCCTTACATTCAGACGATTTCTTTATTAACCGATAAAACCCGCATTCCATTACAAAAATTTATCCTCATTTATATATAATTCTAAATCGCATTTTAGAACATTGGCCGCTCTTTTACAATAAATCGTTCTGGACATAAAAATTTCAAAATAATCCATAACAGAACAAATTGAAGCGTCTATATCTATTTTAAGCTTTATTATTGATTTTTCTTTATTTACAATAACTTCCGCTTTGCGGCAAGCCGCTATTACTAAAGAGCGTTTGTCAATCAAAAACATGTCTTTGGCTCTTATTCTTTCGCGACGGACGTCTGTTTTTATCGCCAAGAACCAAAGCCGCCGCTATAGGAGAAACGGGATCCATATTTTTGTCTTCATGTCCGCCTATAGCCGTAGCCACATCAAAAATTTCGTCGTCGTACAAATTTTCATCAATAACATCTAAGAACATTACCGCGCCGCTCTGATCGTGACAACGTATAGATACTATATTGCCTATATCATGCAGATATACGGCGATTTTGACTAGCTCTTGTTCTCTTGCGCCGCAACCCAAACTTTTTAAAACATTTTTGGCAGTCTCTGCGGAGCGCATAGCGTGACCTTGTCCATGCTCTTTATAGCCCATAATGGCAAAAGCTTTATCGGTGAACTCAAGATAAGTCTGTTATCTCAGGATTGTTTCTTATTCCTTCAAAAATCAATATCTCGCTCATGAGAGGCATTATACAAAATTAGTTAAAGCAGAACCTATTTCTATTTCATTGCATTACCGAATCTTTGCAATATAAATTTTAGAGTACCGCTAGAGACAGATTTAAAATAAACTATTTTTTGTATACTCTACATCATGCGAAACAAACTTATCCCTATTGACTTTCTTAAGACTCCTATGGATAATTCAGACACCATTGAGAGGCTTAAAATTTTCTGGAAGAAGATTTTGCCGCTTATTTCTCAAAGAGAAAAACATTTTGACGACGTTTGGAAAGAAGGCGCTGAAGAAGAAATTTTTGCGGAACTTGCGTTCTGTCTTTTTACACCTCAAAGCAGGGCGGTATCGTGTTGGTCCGCGGTAAATTCTCTTGCAGACAAAAACATGATATTTAATTCAACCGAAGAGGATATAGCCAAGACAATAAGCGGCGTTCGTTTCAAGCGCAATAAAGCAAAATACGTAGTTGAAGCCAGAAATTTCTTTACGGTAAACGGAAAGATTAAATTAAAAGAAAAACTTGCTTCATTTAATAATATTTATGAACTCAGGAAATGGATTATAGACAACGTCAAGGGCATCGGATGCAAAGAAGCAGGTCATTTCTTAAGAAATATAGGCATAGGCAAAGAACTTGCCATATTGGATAGACACATTCTAAAGAATCTTAAAGTTTACGGAGCAATAGAAGAACTTCCTAAAAATCTTAATGTAAAAATCTATCTTGAAATAGAAAAGAAAATGCAAGAGTTTTCCAAAGAAATAAGCATTCCGATGCCTCATTTAGATATGTTGTTTTGGTGTAAAAACACCGGCGGAATATTTAAGTAATTATTTACGGAATTATCCCTAGCATACTGAGAAATGTTCTTTGAAAGTACAGTAGATAGAGAAAGTATTTGTAAAATGTAGCATACTACCAAAACAAAAACAAGGAAGTAGTGTTTAAAGGTTGGAGATATAGAT
>JAITND010000022.1 GCA_031290625.1 Endomicrobium sp.
GGAGCTATAGAGGAAACATTTAAAAGTGAAAATGAAAAGGGAATTTTGTATCAAAAAGGTATAAGAGAGCATGTTTGTGAAATATTGGAAGGCGGACTTGAAGCTTTTAAAAAACGCGAAAAGAAATATGATTTTTAGAATTAGAATAAAGTTTAATAAAATATTCAATAGAATTTTTTATAATCTTAAAATAAAAACTCATCAATTATCCTCGCGGTTTCTCATTGTTTGTTGACAACAAATAATAATACATATGAACGATGCATATTTGGAAATAATGCAATTGCTATAAGCCATAGGCGTTATTTAGGTTCAAAGACTAAATTGTTAAATTTTATTGACGATGTTTTGCAAGCTGCGGGCGATAATTTCACCCTTTCTAACTGTTCAAACCGGTTTTGTCAAATCGTCGCTAAACTACACTGGCGGGAAGCATAAATTATTGCCTCAAATCACCTAAACTATTTCCAAAAGAAATTGATTCAAAAATTGATAATAAAACTATTCGGCAAATAATCGCGATTAAGAAATATAAAGACTTTTGCAATGCGTGGACGACAATCAATAAATCCTTTGACAAAATTTGGTTTTGCGCTTATAGACAATGGCATAGTAAAAATAACAGAACTTGGAAATAAATTAATTGACAATATGTTTGAAATTCCAAGATACTATTCTACAAAAAAGGACATATCTATAGCGTTCAATAGCTTCTTTCATTTCTTGTTTATTCATTAGTTAATTAACTTATAACTCCTATTTTTCTTGGATTTATCAGCCATCTTTAAAAGTCCGGATTTAACAAGTTTTTGTGCAAGCTGTCTTGCTGTTCTTGGCGAGAATTTAAATAGTTTCTCTAAGTCTTTGCTTGTTATAGAATCATTCTTTTCAAATAAAGTTAAAATTTTCTTTTGCCTTGAATCAAAAATATTGAGTTTTTCTGATTGGTCAACTTTACCTTTTTCTTTTTCAAGATGTTCTTCAATTTTACCAAATGATTCAAGCACTCCGGTTATAAAATATTCAATCCAACTTGTAATATCAGCAACAGCCCTTCCAAAGTAGTAGTTATGAGATTCTCCGATATCTATTGCCGAATAATATGTCTGTAAGTTTTTTGCATAATATTCTTCCAGATTATAAATACCTTTTAGATCATATCCGTTAAGATGTAAAAGCAATGTCGTTAATATTCTTACAGTTCTTCCGTTGCCGTCACAATAAGGATGTATAGTTGCATATTGATAATGTGCGATTGCGGCAAGTATAGGAATTGGAATAACATTTTTGTTTTCATTTAGCCAAGATACTAATACTGACATCAACCCCGGAACATCTTTTGCTTCAGGAGGGATATAAACTATTCTTCCACTGCCTAATTCTTTTATAACGTTCTGCTCAGTTCTGTATTCTGTAGGAGTAGGCTTGTTTGCTCCCATTATATAACCATGTAAAGTTTTAATGTTTTTTTCGGTAATATTAGATTTTTTATTGACTAGTTTAGAAACTTCATCCAAAGCTTTGTAGTAGCCTTTTATTTCTTTCTCATCTCTTTGACGACCTTTTATTTGTTTATATTGAAGAAGCACTTCAGATACTTCTTTTTGTGTTAATCTGTTGCCTTCTATCATTGTAGAATAGTGGGTAGAAAATAATTTTGATGATTCTCTAAGGCTTGCAAGTACTTTGGGAGTTAATGGCAAAGACCTTACTCTTTCCTTAATAGCTTCTATTTCAAGAAGCTTTTTAAGGATATTGTTAGTGATGGTGTATTTAGGTTCAAATTTTAACGGCAATTTAATGGCACGCTCCCATACCATTATTATGCCATTAAATTGCCGTTAAATCAAGTAGCTAATAAAGGAAAAAATTTAAAATAACCAGATTATACGCAAGGCTTGGATAAGACTGACAAAATGTCGTTTCTGTCTCAGAGTATGGCGGAACATCTTTTGTTTTGATAAGAAAATTCAGGCTCATTGGATAAAGGCGAGCTGGTTGTAGAGTTTCCAAACTAAGCCACTCCATAAATTTAAATTAGAACTTTTTGCTTTGTCGTTGTAAATCGCGCTTGCTTTTCCATCAAAAACGGTTTTCAAATCCGGCGGTTTAACGCCTTTCGCGCATAAATTTTGCTTTGCCGAAACCAAATAATTAAACGGCATTCTGTATGTCGGTTTTATCTCTGTACCGTCTAATATATAGCCCGTTCCAATCAGTCTGAGTATATCAGCCTTTTCATAATCATCGGCGACTTTAAACCAGTTTTCAACAGAATTTATGACTGCAAAAGTTTCTTCCGATTTCTTCACTGCCTTCCAGCTATCCGCGTTCAGGCTGTCCAGCTGGCTTTTAAGACTTACTCTTGCTATCTCTTGCGTAAGTTCATTTTGCTTTATTACAAACATATCCACATTAGCTTTACCTTCAAGTTGTAAGTCATAAAGCCGGATTAGTTTCTTATTGACTTTATCATACTTTCTTTGCAATATCTCTTTTTGATTTCCTTTGGCTGTTTTTCTTTTTCAACTCCATTGAAACTTCAATTTTTGAAAGGCTTTCATTCAGATACAAACTGCTTGCGAACCTAAACCCGCCTTTTGATATATTCTGGTTGCGGATTACGCCTGCAAAGTCATAAAGTCCTTCAAATAAATATTTATGAATTTGGCATAGCCCTTTTACCGTGCCGACTTCAATATTTTCGATATCGCCGCTGTCAAATAATTGATACGCCTTTTTTTTGCTAAGTTCGTCAATTCGTCTCATATT
>JAITND010000046.1 GCA_031290625.1 Endomicrobium sp.
ATTTGCAGGAAGCAAGAGAAATTATAAAAGAGCGGCGGCTTGATTACAACGAAACAAGACCGCATAGTTCTTTAAACGGTTTAACGCCTAATGAGTTTTAAGACAACGGCCTTTTTTGACGTCTTTACAAACCGATTTCGCTAACTTATATTTGGCTTACGTTTGGCGGGAAGGTCAGTCAGAATATGCAATCCTAAAAATACAATTTTAATTTCGGCGCTCAATATAGTAAAATTCCCACATGTTAATTAAAAGTCCTCAAAACCAAACCTTTAAAAATCTTTTAAAACTTCAAGATAAAAAGTTTCGCTTTCAAAATGACGTCTTTTTAGTTGAAGGGAAAAAACAAGTTGTCGAACTTCCTAAAAATTGGAATATTAAACAAATCATAGTTTCCCAAAAATATGAAGATATTAAAGATTTTGAAGATGCTATAATTCTATCTGAACGTCTATTTGCAAAATTGTCGTCTACAAAGTCGCCTCAAGGTATAATCGCCGTTGTTGAAAAAAAACATTATAAAATTGAAGAACTACTAAAACAAACTGGATTTTTCATAGTTTTGGAAAATATTCAGGATCCCGGAAATATAGGGACAATTATCCGTTCCGCAGATGCTTTTGGAGCAAAAGCTATATTTATTTCCCAAGGAAGCGCCGATATGTATTCTGATAAAACAGTAAGATCTACTATGGGATCTTTATTTCATTTGCCTGTGGTTGACGATGTTGATATGGAAGAACTGTTATATTTTATGAAAAAAGAAAAATTTACCGTATTTGTAGCGTCTTTAAAAGGAAGTAAGCATATAAACGATTTAAAAATTCCAAACAAGAGCGTATTTATCATAGGGAATGAATCCAAAGGCATAAAACAAGAAACTGAAAAATCAGCGGACGTTTTATTTAAAATTCCAATGTACGGCAAAGCCGAATCTTTAAACGCCGCTATCGCAGCGTCTATAATTATGTACGAAACTGTAAAAAACAAGTAATACATACAAGCTGGCAAGCGTTATAGACGAGGCTTTTTTAGACAAGTAGATTGAAAATTTAGTAAAATGAGGCGTTGACTGTCGCAGCCGCAATTATGCTTCTCGGAGCATATATACTTTACCCCCCCCCCTAAAGATATGTTATTGTAGATCCAACAGAAAAAGATATAGTTGGCAACAAAGGAATAAATTATGAAAAACTTTATAACCGAAACTGAAAAAGAGGGCCAATTTATTTTTTATGAAACGTTTTAGCTTTCGGGACAAGTCAAGTATGAGAACTATACGGACGGCGTTGCGGGCGGAAATATATTTGAATTAAAATTGGGAATTAAAAATTTTGATAAAGTTTTATCGCAAACAATCAAATACCTTTCAAGAAGGAGGAAAAATATGCAATCAAAAAATCAAACGTATTTGGACCAGTCTGCGCAGATAAAAGAAAAACTAAGAAATAGAGATTACCGCATAGGGTTGGATTTGGGCGTAGGCTCTATTGGCTTTGCGATACTGTCTATGGAAGAAAACTCGCAAAAAATTTTGTTACCGACGGAAATAATAATGTCCGGCTCAAGAATTTTCAAATCGTCCGACGGCGCTATAAACAGAAGAACGTCCAGAGGACAAAGAAATAATCACAGACACGCCAGAGAAAGAATGCGATATTTATGGAAACTTTTAGCATCTCAAAAATTAGCTTTATCTGTTCCAGCTAAGTTAGAACAAAAGAAAAACTCATCGGAACAAGAAAGATTTTCAAAAGAAGTTTTACAAAAAGACGTATATGAATTAAGAGTTAAAGCGCTTGATGAAAAAATATCTTTGCAGGAAATAGGATATGCTTTATACCATATCGCAAACCATAGAGGCTCATCTGCAATAAGAACTTTTGAAGAAGATTCCGAAGAAACTCAAAAAGAAAATACAGAAAATAAAAGAATAGCCGGCGAAGTTAAACGAGCGATGAAAGAGAAAAATTATAGAACTTATGGCGAATATCTTTACAGAGAAAAATTTGAAAACAAAGAAAGATATAAAAGAGAAAGAGTAAGCAACACTACAGATACTCATCAATTTTCTCCTATAAGAGATTTTGCAGTTAAAGAAGCGCAGGCAATTTTAAACAACCAAACGCAATATCATAAAGAATCATTAACCAACGATTACATTAAGCAAATTTTAGAAGCGATAAATTATGAAACAGAAAAACTAATACCAGAGAGCGGATATTGTCCATATTTTAAAGATGAAAAACGCTTGCCTCGCTCTCACAAATTAAATGAAGAGCGTCGGCTTTGGGAAGCTTTAAACAATGCAAGATATTCTCAACCTGTTGTTGACGAAAAAACCGGCGAAATTACAAGTTTTGAAGAAAAGCAATTTTCCAAAGAACAAAAAGAGGAATTATTATCTAAATGTCTTTTATTAGGAAGCGAATTAAAGCAAGATGAAACAAAAAAATTGTTAAAGTTAGAAAATGTTAAGCCTCAAGATATTGTTTTACAAGGAAGAGATAAAAAGACGCAAAAAATAAAAGGTTATAAATTGCGCGGGTTGGAAGATATGCCGTTTTGGAAAAGATTATCAAAAGAACAGCAAAAACAATATTTATACTGTTGGAATTCTTGTCCAGACGAAAAAGTTTTGAAAGATAAACTCAAAAATGAATACAAATTAACAGACGAAGAAATAGATGAAGCTTTTGATAAAGTTGTGCTTCCGTCTTCATATGCGCCGCTTGGCGAACGCGCTATGATAATAGTTTTAGAGAAAATCAAAGTAGGTTTATCTTATACCGAAGCAATAGAAGAAGCTTTAAAAGAAGGTAAATTAACAAAAGACAAACAATCTATTAAAGATAACTTACCTTATTATGGCGCCATTTTGCCTGAAAGCACGCAAGCAGTAATTGCAAAAGGTTCTTCAAAACAATTTGCCAACAGAAAATATAAAACGCCTCATACAAACAAAGATGAACGTAAGTATGGAAGAATTGCAAACCCTGTGGTTCATCAAACATTAAACGAACTTCGCAAATTAGTTAATGAACTTATAGAAATTTTTGGTAAGAAACCTGTAGAGATAGGTTTGGAGACTGCAAGAGAATTAAAAAAATCTGTTAAAGATAGGAAGCAATTAAGTAAAGAGCAAAGCGATAATGAAAACAGAAGGAATAAAATTTATGAAACTTATATAAAA
>JAITND010000006.1 GCA_031290625.1 Endomicrobium sp.
ATCTTCTTTTCAAGCTCGTTTACTTGTTCAGAGCTAATTTTCGTACACTCAGCAAAAACTCCTTCCAGCGGCAAACATAACAATGTTAACGCCATTACTAAACTTAATATCTTTTTCATGTCTGCCCCCCCTAGCCCCTACTCTTAGCTGCGAAATTTGAATGTCTTACATCTTAAATCCTTTTGTTCTTGCCACTTGTTTTTCTTGCTTCATTCTTTCTTTCTCTCATTGTTGTTGGCTACTAGTTAGCCCGTGTTTATATCTCTCTAAACTTGCTCCTCTAGCGCCAAGTCTTAAATCTTGGACGCCAATATATATAGTCATGATACTATCTACCATGCAAGCAATCTTTGAAAAAACATATTCGCACTTTGCCAATACATCCACAAAAAAACTCCTCTTTTCTGGCAATATTCCTGCCGCTTCGGCAATCTTTTTCTCAAATTCACTAAGCCCTTGCTTTTTTCTTTGCAATAATAAGTCTGCTTTTTCAACAATCTTTATCTCATCTTCACTAAGCTCCAACCTATTTTTCTTACATTCCAATATTAATCTTGCTTTTTCAATAATCTTTGTCTCTTCTTCATTAAACATCATCTCCGCCATTACTCTACCGCTTACTGAAACCAACATACTAAAAATTATAACAAACCTTATTAATTTTTTCAACATCTTATTAATCTCCTTTATTTTTTCTCTATCCCATTTCCTTTCCAAGCTTATTATACTAAAAGTATACTTATTAAATTTACTTACTTCTCATATAAATGAAACCTTTTTGCAAAATATATCTTGACTTTTTATGTATTCTCTAAATTATGAGTATACCTTTTGGAAAGTGAACTAATTTAGTAACATGTGAAATATATATTCCATCTCTTCTTCTTCATTTAATATGAAACAACTTAAACTTTTGACAAACACGCGGCTTTATCTTTTCAAAGGATCACATCGTGAGCATTTCAAAAAGAGTACAATCCATTAAACCGTCGCCGACGATTCTACGCCAACCGTTGAAAGCGCGTCAAGCTACCTGCGTAAATTTTATAAGCATATAGATTTTGCAGGATACCACCCTCATTGCCTGCGGCACACGTTGCCACCGCTCATTACTTGTTTAAATATCGCGATATTTACGGGCTTTCGCAACTGCTGGGGCATAGTTCTGTCCAAATAGCACAAAAGTATTACGGACATCTGTTTGGCAATTACTTTGATAGTTCAATAGTCATGGATTGATACGGATATCAAAGATTTAAAAAAAGCCATTGACATAGTCGTTCATTACATAACGATGGAAGAAGAATGCAATGCACTTATCACAAAAATGCCTGAATCTAAAAAATGAGATGATGAAGAAATGAAAAATTTGCATACACATCTATTTATATAATTTTGAAACAAAACAAAAGGAAAATGTAAGAAGAATACGGAACAGTGCTAGAAACCGGGCAATAGTGTTTGAAGAGAATATATCATAAGGAAAGATGATTAAAATTTGTAAAGATAGATATAATAAGCTAAAATTTGGCATGAATAATATAGTTAATATGATAGCCTTGCGAGGATTGGAATTTACATATGTGTATTATTTTCTTGGAGGCACTACATGAAAAAAAATATTCCTGTTATTGACAATGTAAAAGAATTAGCCGCTTATATCCGCAAACGTTATCAAGAACAAATGCAGAGAGAAATATCTCCCTTAAAACTTCAAAAGTCGTTGTATTTTCTGTTCGCTTACTGGGGCGGATTTATAAGAAAAGGAAAGCAATCTCAATCCAAACGTAATTCAATCGAAGTAGATTATAACGAATTTTCGGAATATTTGTATAAAGCAAACATTGAGGCGTGGGTTTATGGACCTGTTTTGCCTGATGTGTATAGGGATTCTGATATTGACCGTCACTATAGAGCAAATGTTTTGTCGGAAGGTTTCGTAACAGAGTTTGTTACTGATTTATTAGGGCAACTGTTTAAGGTCAGTGATTTTCGGTTAGTTGATATTGCTCATGCCGATAAGGTATGGAAGAAATATTTTAATCCTAATACTACAACTCACAATAACGAAATGCCTCTTGAAGAGATAATAGATGAGTACTCTACCAAAATTTAATAACAAAGATTTTAATTCTCCATTCACATTCTTAGAAAATTCCTCTAATTTAAGTCCATCATCAGAAGACGGTATATTCCAGCAAGAAACTAAACATTTCCCCAAAGACAAAATAGAGCGTATTGTTATATTGGAAGGAAGTTCAAAATCCGAGAATTTTCACGATTTGAAATTTATGAACTTTATATCCAGTAATACGTGCAAAGAATACAAAGTTTTGAAAAATGTATACGAAAGTTGGAAGAAAAGTATTGATATTATTAACGATTTTGAAAGTATTGAAATAGAAAATAGGAATCAAGAAAAGATACGACGTTTATGCACTATAATAGCAAAACATAGGAAAAAGAAATGTTATTTAACTGAATGTAAACATAAATGTCTTGAAAGAAACATATTAAAAACAATAGAGCATAAATACATCAAAGATAGGAATATAGCTCTAAGAATTTTTGCTAAGAAAGTGAGAGACATCATTTATGTCTGCTTGATTGATTCTTTTCATCTTGCATGCCCAGCTCCTAATCGTAAGATAAGTAAAAAGAATACAGAACTCCTGTATTACGATAAGATTTGTAAAAATAAGTATTGCATTTCAAACATTTGTCAAAACAAAGACCAACAATAAGTTTCCTCAAAGGGACAATGAACATATCGTAAGGAAAAAGTGGTTTGAAAAACAAAATGAAAGCGTTCAGACTAGAGTGTCCACTAATATTGACAGATTAAAGACTGGCAATTTTTCAAATTTTAAACTATTAAGAAGCGGAGTATCGGAATTAAAAATAAACTATGGCAAAGGAATAAAACTTGAGGATGCTGAAATTTTGGATACTGATTTTTCAGAATACTATGCAAATTATTTAAAGAAAAATCCAAAGAAATTAAAGAATTATAAGAAGCATATTATAACAGAGTAGATATTGCGTGATTTTTAGAGAGTTTAAAGACAGTGGCTATGGCAAAAAAGAGTATCTGAACTTGCCAAAAAGGTAAAACTGGAAAGAAGTAGCGTTTACAAGATACTATCAAAAGAGGCTACCCCCTCATTTTATACAATTGTATCACTTGCACATAATTTAGGAATGGACTTTAGATTAAGCTCGATGGCAAAATAAAAAGACTATGACAATATGGCATATCTAACAAAAAGGGCGATAGATACTATAGCTGCGAAAGTTATCAAGTCCCTAAGCTAGAGGGAAAGGTTTGCCTATTTAAAGATGAAATTAGAAACAGGAAAAGTTTTCTTTCCTGAAAACAAACCGGCTTGGTGGAAAGATTTTGAAAGAGAGCTATTAGCATTCCCAAATGTAAAACACGATGACCAATGCGATGCTTTCAGTCAAGCGCTAACACAGATTTCAGAAAGACCAAATATGATGTTTGGTTAATATACGCATATGTAAAATAACAAAATAAGTCAATGCGTGCAATAAAATTGCACGCATTGACTTATTTTTACGAAGCTGATTTTTACAACTCATTGTACAGATATATTAGAAATGGATATTTTGCGCATTTTTGAAGTCGCTACTGTTAATAAAACCCTTAATAGTGGAACAAGCATCTCAAGAATATCTGACTTTAAATATTCCGGCGAGTTTAAAAATATTAGGAATACAACAAATTTTAGAAAATTATACTTACAAGGTGTTTTTTCCGGAATCCCGTTCCCATATATTTAAAAGACATCTATAGAGCATACCAAATAGTATATACATTATTATTTGCAAAGGCACGAAAAGCGAAGTCGCATATATACAAGAACTAAACAAATATTTTAGAGAAAGCTTAGAAGATACACAATTTACCTAAATAGAAAAATCTATTAAAACTGCATTAGAGAAACATAATCAGAGTCTTTTAGCGAGAACTCTATGAAATTTATAAGTGACAAACGTTCTTGAGAGTTTTCATATCTATTAAAGACATATTCCATAATATTGGGAGCATAAAGTCGCGAATTTCGGCGCACAAGCTTATTTTATGACAATATTGTTGTCATACGCAATCAAAGCTTTTTTGCTTTTTCTATTTCACTGTGTTCAAAAGCGGAAGACATATATTCTATTTCTCTATCAGATAGTTTAAATTTTTTTGCTGTTTTTTTCCAACCGGAAACTGCTTTTGCAACTTCTTTAATTATCAATACTGCTTTTGCTTTTGACAATCTGAATTCTTCTGCAACAGATAATGCCGTATCTAACGATGCTTGATTACTATTGAAGTCAATAGAAGTGGATAAAATATGCTCTTTTATTTGTATCGGCGGCGGATTTATGTCGTAAACATGCGAAAGCCGCCATCCTTCTTGATTTTCATAAATGAACTCGTGATTGCGTAAATGATCATCAGTATTTGAAATAAGAACATTAAATATACTACGCCTGTAAAGCTCTTTTATATCTTCATCAGGAGATGCCCCGTTTCTGCCAATGAATAGACAATCTCAAGATAACTACGTTGTTCGTTGTCTTTTGCCTGCAACATACTCATTGCAGAAAGAAAAGGTATGCGGTTTTTGTTTTCTCTGTCAAAACGTTTGATAATTAAAACCTGTTTATTGAGAATTGTTTCAACTCTCCAAACAGGCGTATTTATCTTTGCATCTTTTGCAAGCGATAAAGCTGCGGCTTCCCAAATTACGGCGTTAACTTCATCGTCTTTCTTTGGAAATTTTGCATATGTCATCCCATTTTGTTGAATTTGACAAAAAGATTTATTTTGGAAAATTACGTTCAAAGTTGTCAAAAGCACAAGCCGCACTAACAGTTGCAAAAATAATTACTGACGGCTTAGTGTTATTGAGAAAGCCACAATTTTTTCAAATTTAGTCCATTTTCCGCCGCAAATAGGTATGACACAATTATAGCAGTTCCAATCCTAAAATTTTATGACTGTAAATTGCATTCCACGATAACCCCTCAGCAAAAACTGGTTTTACAAGTGAAACCAACAACACAAACACTAATAACATACTTGCTAATTTTAATCATACCTTCTCCTTTTTAATTTCCGAAAATGTTGAAAATCTATTTCCGATTTTGTAAAAAAAAATCACACCGCCTTTTATTTAGTTTACAATTTACTTACAAATATAAAACTTACTGATTTTTCAATATAACTATCTTTTTAATAACTCAATCTATTAACTAGTTTCTATTTAGTTTCAATAAAATTATACGGCATGAACCCGTGTCCCCGTTGACAAATTGTTTGATAAAACGGAAACTATAAGTTAATCTATTGTTTTAACATTCCAAATTTAGAAAGCCATACGTCAACTTCATCTTTGGCATTGCCAACATTGCTCGCTCTAACTGCAAGACCTTCTTTAATATAGGCTTTCGGGCGAATCTTTTTTATATCTGAAATACTGCTTCCAAACTTGCTGCCACCATGCGTGCAAAAAGGAATTATAGTCTTCCAATTAAAATTATAAGACTCCAAAAAAGTAAAAACAGGCATCGGCATTGCGCCTATCCAATCAGGATACCAAAGAAAGACAATATCGTAAGAATCCATGTCTTTAACCCGCTTTGAAAGAGCAGGTCTGGCATTGTCCTTCTTCTGTTTCCTCGCAAGCTCAACAACCGCTTCGTAGTCTTTGGGATATGCCTTTACAGTCTTTATTTCAAAGAGGTCTCCGCCAAAAGCTTCATGGATTTGTTCGGCAATTTTCTTTGTATTGCCGCCCCAAGAAAAATAAGCGACTAATATTTTTTGGTCATGACGCGGGTTTTGGGCGTTAAGAGAGAGACAAGGCGGTAATAAAAATAAGAGTTCCGGATAAGAGATACTTCATTATACAACCTCCATTCCATACTTTTAACGATGCTTCCTAGCGTATGCCGCATTCAAAAGCGGAAACGAAAAGAATTCCAACGATTTTTATATAGAAATTGTATCAAAAAACAATCTTTTAAGCAGCATAATGATTATCTTTATATATAAATCAAGATAAAAACAAATATTTGGCTATCAGAACTGAAACATTAAAATTTAAAATATTTGTATAATTCATAATTACACCTCTAAATTTTTTCATTATCCATCCGCCCGAAACGTTTTTATATTTTTTCACAATTTATTGATTAAACGCTCTCAAATTTTGTAGGAATATAAAGGATAATGTTATATACTGGCAATTAAACGTATCTTTCTTATGGACTTGCCTCCAATTTTGGGAACCGCAAGCAAACGTGACAGTTGCAAAGCCAATAGCAATATCTCATAATGGTAGCGACAAAAATAATTTCTTTATTGGAGAAGCGGAAATGAGCATTAAAGATTCTTTTTCGTCTAAATGGGGTTTGATTTTTGCCGCGGCTGGGTCTGCAATCGGATTGGGGAATATTTGGCTCTTTCCTTACAGAGTTGCGGAAAGAGGAGGAGCTGCGTTTGTCCTCCCTTATGTTGTTTGTCTCCTTGTACTGGGACTTATAGGAGTAATCGGGGAAATAACTATCGGCAGACTTACGGGAGCAGGACCGGGCAGCGCTTTTGAAAAAACATTACAATTGCACGGCAAAAATGGAAAAACGGGACTGGCTTTTGGTTGGGTTTGCGTCTTTGTAGCTTTGGTTCAAGCTATAGGATATATATTGGTTTTCTCTTGGGTCATAAGATTTGTTTTGGGATCTTTGACAGGTCCGGCGTTTGCCTCTCCTGACAGCAGCCAATATTTTGGAATTATTTCAGCTAATACCAACGTTTTGTTTTGGATAGTTGCAGGCGTATTGGTAGCAGCTGTCTCTATAGTTAGAGGCGTTGAAAAAGGTATTGAAAAATGTTGCACTTTTATGATTCCTGCAGTAATTATTCTGTTATTGATTTTGGCAATAAGAGTTGCTTTTCTCCCCAATTCAGCAGCAGGTTATAAGTACCTTTTAGAACCAAACTGGAATTATTTGTTTGATGCAAGAACATGGATGTTGTCTCTTGGTCAGGTATTTTATTCTTTGTCTCTAAGAGGGTCTACAATGGTTGTTTATGGATCTTATGCTAAGAAAACTCAAGATGTGCTTTCCTCAGCAAAACATATAGTTATACTTGACACGATAGCTTCTTTAATCGCAGCTTTCTTAATTATTCCTGCAGTCTTCGCTTTCGGAAAAAACTTAAACAGCGGTCCATCTCTTCTTTTCATCACAATACCTGATATATTTAAAGGCGTTCCTTTAGGACAAATTTTAATGTTTATTTTCTTCTTAGCAGTGTTTTTTGCAGCTTTGACTTCTCTAATTGGCATGTTGGAAGTGGTCGTAGAAGCGTTGCAAGATAAGTTTAAAATATCTCGTCTTTGGGCTGTCACATCTACTTCAATAGTCGCTATAACGCTTTGCAGAATATTTGTAGCGGGCAATATAAAAGGCGTTATAGACCTATTGTCTTTACATTTAATTCCATTGTGCGCCTTGGGAAGCGGCATATTTTTATTTTGGATTGCGCCGAAACATCTTGTTTTGCAAGAAATTCAGAGCGGACACCCAAAACCTGTAGGAAAATGGATTATTCCTACGGGACGCTACATTTTCTGTGGAATTGTAATATTTATATATATACTTAGCATTTCCCATGTTTAAAATATAAAATAACTTTATGAAGGAACTGCACCGAAAATTTAAAGGTATAGCTTCTTTTTTACATTTTTGGTTCCAAAAAATTCTTAAAGAGTAATTTTTGTACAGCTTTTTAACTTTTTTATGTGTTTTTTTAATACAATTGACATTAGAAAAGCAAAATAGTTAAATATTCGTAGAAATTTCAATATCCTGCACGTCAAAGTTTGGTTGCCAAATGCGTAAGAATTTTGAGATAACATTTTTTTCTAATAAAGGGGACGGTAAGCATGAAATCAATTCACGACTATTACGGCGAATTAGTTTTTTCCAGAAAAGTAATGGAACAAAAGCTAAGCAAAAATATCTTCAAAAAACTTACGGCAACAATAGATAATTTGGAGCCTTTGGATCAATCTATAGCCGGGGAAGTTGCCCATGCAATGAAGGAATGGTCTCTTGAAAACGGAGCTACGCACTTTACGCACTGGTTCCAGCCTCAAAGAGGCGGTACTGCTCAGAAACACGACTCTTTCATTGATTATGGCGAACACGGAGAAATAATAGAAAGATTTTCGGCTTCGCAGCTTGTGCAGTCAGAGCCTGATGCATCCTCTTTTCCTTCAGGCGGAATAAGGTCGACTTTTGAGGCAAGAGGATACACAGCTTGGGATCCGACTTCCCCTGTTTTCCTTCTTGAAGCTGGAAAAACAAAAACTTTGGTGATTCCTTCCGTTTTTCTTTCTTGGACAGGCGAAGTTTTAGATCTTAAAACTCCTTTTTTAAGATCTTTATCGATTTTAAATGAAAGGGTAATAGATTTACAGAAACTGCTTGGAAACAAAAATGCAAAACAGGTAAAAGTTTACGCTGGTATAGAACAAGAATATTTTCTTCTTTCAAAAGAGTTAGTTAAATCCAGACCTGATATTACTGTTACTGGAAGAACATTGTTCGGCAACAAACCTGCAAAAGGTCAGCAGATGGAAGACCATTATTTCGGAAATATTAAGGACAAAGTCCTGGAATTTATGGAAGATGTTGACCATCAGCTTTACAGAAAAGGCATCCCCGTAAAGACAAGACATAATGAAGTTGCTCCAAACCAGTTTGAACTTGCCCCCCTTCATCAAGAAGCAAATCTTGCTATAGACAACAACCTTCAAATAATGGATATTTTAAAGAAAGTTGCCGCCAAGCACAACATGGTTGCCTTATTGCATGAAAAACCTTTCTCGGGCGTAAACGGTTCAGGAAAACATTTCAACTGGTCTATAGGAGATAATACCGGCGCAAACTATTTTGAACCGTCAAAATCCCCTCTTAAAAATATATCGTTCTTGCTGGCTATAAGCGCAGTGCTGTTAGGCGTTAAGAAGTTTGGAGGAGTTTTAAGAGCTACTGTAGGAGACGCTGGTAATGACCACAGACTTGGCGCAAACGAAGCTCCGCCTGCGATTATGTCTGTATACCTTGGAGACTACGTAAGCGAAATATTGGACTCTATAGAAAAAACTCATACAATAAATGAAAAGGCTGTAAACGAAATAACTTTGGGCGTACAGAATCTTCCTAAAGTAAACAAGGACTACTCTGACAGAAATAGAACTTCTCCTGTAGCGTTTACAGGAAACAAGTTTGAGTTTAGAGCTTTAGGTTCTTCATCAAATCCTGCTGAAGCGGGAACAGTGTTAAATTTTATAGCGGCATATGGGTTTGACGAAGTTTATAAGAGAATTGAAGCAAAGAAAGGCGACGGAGACGTAAAAAAGAAAGCTTTGGAAGTTGTAAAAGAAATACTTGTTGAAACAAAAGACATAAGATTTGAAAAGAATGGATATTCGCAAGATTGGCACAAGGAAGCTGAAAAGAGAGGCTTGTCTAACGCTAAGAATACGCCTGCGGCTTTAAAACTTTTGCTTGACGATAAAGTGATAAAAGCTTTTGCAAAGTACGGTATACTTACTGAAAGAGAGCTAAAATCTAAGGTAGAAATAAAACTTGAAAACTATATAAAGACAAAAGAAATTGAATACAGATACTCAATAAAAGTAGCAAACACATTGATGCTTCCTGCAATATTAAAACAAGTAAACGCTCTTGCAAAGGCAAGCAAGAACTTAAACAAGCTGAATATAAAATCTGATTCTTTTGAAAAAGAACTTAAAACTTTGATTAATATTTACGATGAAATCAAAAAATTTATTGAAGAAATGAGAACTTTCCTCGCGCTAGAACACAAAGATGTCCATGAAACAGCAGAAAAGTTTGCGTCTCAGGGAGTGAAAATTTTGGCTAAATTAAGAGAACAAATTGATTCTGCTGAAGATTTGGTAGCAGACGAATTCTGGCCTATGGCAAGTTATCAAAAACTTTTGAATGCTTTTTAATTAGATAGATAACACAGAGGAAATCGCGATGAAGAAAGCAATTGCTGGGTTAATGTTTGCAGTAGCTGTAAGCGCGGTAGCTTTGGCAGACTTAGGAAATTGTATGTTTTTTATCCTTTAATTTCCAATCCTTATCTCTATCTTATCTGCAAATCATCTCGGTTTCTCTTTAAGGCGTGTTCTTTTAAAAGAAACAATTCTTTTGATTCCGAATTCACAAAATTCAAAACTGCCTTCTCTTTACTCATAATAACCTCTAAAATCTACATGTTATATGTTAATATCCTTATACTAAATTTTTGATTTTTAGCAATTAAATTATAAGTTCTTCAAATCTTTTTCCCCTGTTTAACTGGCGCATGCGTATGATATTACTAAAATCCAAAACTACGCCGTTGTCCGACGCTTTTTTGAAAAAATCCTGAAATTCTTTGCTCCGCTTTACTAATCGTTCGGTCGCCATAACAACAACCTCTCTAATGACTAAAATTACAGCAGTCCTTTACATACTAACAACAGCCGAACAATACTCGCTTTCCCATACTTCAACTTCGCACACTTTTGCGGTTTCAGTTTCTATTTGTTTTAGTTGTTCGTAAATAAATGCAGCTATATTTTCCGCAGTAGGATTAATTTTATTAAAAGGTTCTATTTCGTTTAAAAATTTGTGGTCTAAATGGGAAATAATTTTATCAAGATGTTTCTTTATATCGGTAAAATCTATAAGCATACCTACGCTGTCAAGTTTTGATCCTGAAAAAGCCGCTCTTATTTTCCAATTGTGTCCGTGAAGATTTTCGCATCTGCCTTTATATTCTCTTAGGCAGTGAGCAGAAGCAAAATTTTTAGTTACAGAGAGTTTATATATCATTTTTTCTAATTGGCCAAATTTATTTTTTTTACATCAGTTATATTTTTTGAGAAAAATCTTTTTCCTATCTTTTTAAATTTTCCAGGGTTATCGCTTACATAAAACTTTAAATATTTTTTACCGCTCTTTGAGGCAAGTAAAGATTTTTGCTCCAAAATTCGTTTTACTTCTAAAACCGTAGATTTTGCAGAATCTACAAGAACAATATTTTTTTCTAAATTTTTCTCTAAAGTTTTTCTTAAAAGAGGATAATGAGTGCAGCCTAAAACTAAAGTGTCAATATTTTTGGCAAGCAAAGGTTTTATATATTTTTTAACTATGCCGTCGGTTATTTCCCCGCTTGTCAAACCTTCTTCTACAAGAGGAACAAATAATGGACACGACTGTTGATATGTTTTAGCTTTTGCAAGTTTCTTTATTGCTTTAGGATAAGATTTGCTTCCTATCGTCCCCTCAGTGCCTATAATGCCTATTCTGAGCTTTTTTGACGCGTCTACAGCGGCTCTTGCTCCCGGAGCTATTACGCCTATTACAGGAACTTTTAAAGTTTTCTCTAAAACAGGAAGAGCTAAAGCAGACGCCGTATTGCATGCCACAACTATAAGCTTTACCTTATTGCTTATTAGAAACGACGTTATATCTTTGGAAAACTTGATTATAATATTTTGAGATTTAGCACCGTAAGGAACATGCGCCGTATCTCCGAAATAAATAAGATTTTCCGAAGGAAGAACTTTATTTATTGCAGACATTACCGTAAGTCCGCCAAAGCCTGAATCAAAAATACCTATGGGATTATTATTTCTTAGAACTTTGATCTCTTTCTTTTTTTGCATAGTATCTTATAATACCTTCATATATGGAATCAGCTACAGCCGCACGAAAATTTTTAGTGCCAAGCTTTGCTTCTTCAGTATAATTGCTCAAAAAAGCGCTTTCAACAAGAACCGACGGCATCTGCGCGCCTCTTAATACGTAAAAACTTGCTTGTTTAACGCCTCTGCTAGGTATCATTAACCTTCCGCTTGCCTGAGAAGATATAAGCGCGCTTAATTGTGAAGATTCGTTCATATATTCGGTCATTGTCATAGCCCATAACATCTCTTGAAGCATCGCGCGTTTTTTACTTGGCTTCCCTTCTAATTCTAAAACTGAATTCTCTAGAACTGCAGTCGCGGCCGCTTCAGAGTCCGTAGCTTTCTCAGACAAGAAATAAATCTCAAAACCGCTAGCGTTTCTATCAAGATTCGCATTGCAGTGTATAGATATAAATAAGTCCGCATTATGCTCATTTGCAATATTTGCTCTCTCGGCGAGAGGAATAAACGTATCGTCTTTTCTTGTTAAAATTATTTCAAAATCGTTATCTTTGTCAAAAATTGATTTGAGTTCGTAAGCTATATCAAGATTTAAATCTTTTTCTTTAGTTCCGTTTGCTCCCACAGCGCCGGAATCTTCTCCGCCGTGTCCTGCGTCAATAACCATTATTTTCTTACGCGCAAATTTTTTCTTTTTATTTTCTTTTTTGGGAACAACTCCTGAAATAGTGTCCGTATCGTCAACTATTATAAAACTGTCGTCAATTATCTTGTCGCTTTCAAACGTTGTAACAAGCGCGCCTTTTAAATCTTTATTTTCTTCATCGTTTTCAGCTAAACGGTCAAATTCGCTTATCTGGGATTGACCAAATTTTTCTGGAGGAGTTAAATCTAAATCATCTAAACTCTTGCCAGTCAATGCATGCTCTTCTTTAACCTCAGCAACGCCGTCTTCTTTAGTGACAATTACAGTCGCCTCTCTTGAATGCTCAATTTCCACAAATATTTCGGCAGGTTTTGAAGAGCTTGTAGTTTTTATATTTTTTGGAACTTGCTCAAGATTTATTGTAACAATCGCCGAACAACCTACTGTCCCGTACTGAATATCTTTAATAACGCCATTGTTTACGTTTATAGAACCATTTTGAACTTTCCCCCTCAATATTGTCAAGGTTATTGCGTCTGCATCTTTTGAAACCCTATGCTGAAGAGATTCGTCAAGCTGCACGCGCACCCGAGTGCTTTTAGATTTTGTAAAATATCTTACCGCAGAAATGTTTGCATGGCGAGTTACTGTCAAAACTAAAGATGAAGGATTCCATGACGTTTCCGCATCGGCAATTTCCGCGAATTCTTTTGAAGTAATGATTTCAGGCGGAACATATATGTCGTTTTTTATAAACCTCGACGGCAAAGACATTTTTTTAGACTTTCTGCCAAAAAATACTTCAGAACTATTAGCTCTTATATCTATTTTTCTGTTGTTTAAACGCATTGTTACTTTTGAACTTACCGATTTCCACTCAAGCACGGCATTGTATAATTCGGCAAGTTCCTTAACAGAAAAATAATAAGTATCGTCTGAAACTTTATAAGCGCTTATCCCGCGAAAAAGGCTGCCGTCAAGAACAGCATTTACATTTTGCGACAAAAGAAACTTATCGGCTGCCGCATAAGAAAACGCGAAAAAGAACGACATGCCCGCCGAAAAAAATAAAGATATAATTTTTTTCATATAGAAAGCGATTTTATAGCCTCTGCAGGATCTATAGCGGAAAAGATATAACTGCCGCTTACCAGCGCATCTGCGCCAGATCCCACGCAAAGTTCCCCAGTCGCGGCGTTTATTCCGCCGTCAATTTCTATAAGACAATTATATTTTTTTTCATCGATAATTTTTCTCAAGCGCTTAATTTTTGGAATCATATCTTCCATAAAAGACTGCCCGCCAAATCCAGGTTCAACCGTCATAACCAAAACCAAATCAAGATACGGCAACAAACTTTCTATTTCTTCAACGGAAGTTTTCGGTTTTATAGATACGCCGACCTTAATACCTGAATCTTTTATATCTTTTGCAAGTTTCTTTTTATCAGCCAAAACTTCTTGATGAAACACAATCAGGTCGGCTCCCGCTTTTTTGAAATCCCGCCAATATTTTTCTGGATTTGTAATCATAAGATGAACGTCAAAAAACAATTTTGTAGCTCCCCTTAACGCTTTTACCACTTCAGAGCCTATTGTTATATTTGGAACAAAATGCCCGTCCATAACATCTATATGAACCCAATCCGCGCCGATTTCTTCCAACATCTTAACGTCATGCGCTAAATTTGAGAAATCCGCCGACAAAATGGACGGAGCTATAATAACTTTTTTCATTTGCTATTTCCGCTTAAGGTCTTTCCGCAACTGTTACATTTACGTTCTTAAGACCGGTTATGTCCGTATCGATCTCAGGATATTGCCTTATAACAACGCCTTGACCAAACTCAGAGGACTCTTCCTTCATTATATTTAAAACTATACCCGTTTCCGACGACCATTCCGCTACTTCTTGAAGATTTTTATTAATAAAATCAGGCATAAGAACCGTACCTTCAGGCGGCTGTCCATCGGAAACAATAAGATTTACGACAGAATCTTTGTCAACTTTAGAGCCTGCGGCAATATCTTGAGACACAATAATGTCTTTACCAAAAACTACGGAATATCTCTTTGAAACCTCGCCCATAACCAATGTCGCCGTTCTTAAAGAGATATCGGCGGAACGGATACTTTGCCCAACTAGGTTTGGAACGTAAATAATCTCTCCACCGCGACTTATAGTAACCTTTATTACTTTGCCTTCTCTGACAGACATTCCAGCTGGAGGATTTTGTCTCAGAATTGTTCCTGCAGGAACATTCTGATTGGTTTCTTCACCGTCCATCTTTAAACCAAATCCATCTTTAGAAAGCTCCTCAACAGCATTGTAAAGATTTTTCCCAACAATGTTTGGCGTAGATATTTCTTTTTTGCTATGAATTAAAGAAACCATTATCATATTAAAAGCAAAATAAACCGCTAAGCCAATCATCGCTAAAACGACAAATACTTTTAAAAACTTATTTGCCAAGAGATTTACTCCTAAATTATTACTTTTTAGCCCAAGACATGCGTGAACGAAGTCTTGCGCCGATTTTCTCTATAAGTCTTTCGCCGACTTCCTTTCTTTCCTTGTTAAAGAACAGTCTCCCGTCTTTATTTTCTTTAAGCCAATCGTTTGCAAACTTTCCCGATTGAATATCTGCCAATACTTTCTTCATTTCGGCTCTGGTTTTATCGGTTATAACTCTTTTCCCCGTTACATATTCGCCGTATTCAGCCGTATCGGAAATCGAGTAATTCATCTTGTTGAACCCGCCTTCAAAAATCAAGTCGACTATAAGCTTCATTTCGTGGCAGCATTCAAAGTATGCAATTTCCGGCTGATAACCCGCCGCTACAAGAATTTCAAATCCAGAATTTATCAATTCAACTACGCCGCCGCAAAGAACTGCTTGCTCGCCAAACAAATCTGTTTCAGTTTCTTCTTTGAACGTCGTCTCAAGAACCCCGCCTCTTGTTCCGCCTATACCTTTTGCATAAGCAAGAGCCAATTCTTTTGCCTTGCCGCTTGCGTTTTGCTCAACAGCTATTAAGCAAGGAACGCCTTTGCCTTCTTCGTATTGTCTTCTTACAAGATGACCTGGACCCTTAGGGGCTATCATTATAACGTCCAAATCCGCTGTAGGAACTATTTGTTGATAACGTATATTAAAACCGTGAGAAAAGCTCAAGACTGCACTTTTCTTAATATTGGGCTTTATGTCCTCTTCCCAAGCTCTTTTCTGCGCTTCATCTGGCAAAAGAATGTGAATCCAATCAGCTTGATTAACAGCTTCAGCTATGCTTACAGGTTTCCAACCGTCTTCTATAGTTTTTTTATAATTAGCTCCGCCTTCTCTCTGAGCTACAACGACATTTACTCCCGAATCTCTAAGATTCAATGCGTGAGCATGCCCTTGACTTCCATATCCTAAAATCGCGATTGTCTTTCCTTTTAACAAACCCAAATCAGCATCATTGTCGTAATACATTTTTGTTTCTGTCATCTTTTTTCTCCTTTAATTTACTTCTTATTTAACCTTACCTGAATTACCGCGGCATAAAACTGAACCTCCGGTTTTGCAAGTTTCCTTTACGCCATAAGGCAAAACAGCTTTCATAAAAGCATTTAACTTATTTTCATCGCCGCTTATTATCAACTATCTATAGAATCTAGAGACAGATCTATTATTTTAGCTCTAAAACGCCCGTAAGCCTGATAATTTCATCGCACGAAATCTTATTTAAGGCATTTATTTTTATAAGAGCAAGTTCTTTTTCTATATACCCAATATCTTTAAAATCATTGCTTTTTATAACGGCAACAAGTTTATTTAATTGCTTTGTTGCCCGCTCTAAAATTGCTTCGTTGCCTTTTACTACAATAGTCATTCTTGAAATTACAGAGTCTTCCATCTCGCTTACAGAAAGCGAAGCTATGCTATAGCACGCGGCAAAAAGAGCTGATATTCTTGCCAAAACGCCGGATTTGTTCTCTACTAAAACCGAAACCGCGCGACGCATCCCGCCTCTATTATACAAAATCTTTGTTATATTTTTATCTAAAGTTTATAATTTAGTTTCTATCTAGTTTCTATTTTCGCTATCTTGTATTTATTATTTTCCAGTAACCACTTTTACGACTACCTATAAACTCTATTTTATTCTCTTTTGCCAATTCATGAAGCATATTTGATACATCTTGTTTTTTTAAATTTCTTGATAAAGCGTCTATAAATTCCTTCATGCATCCTTTTCCATGGTTTTTAATATGTTTAAGCAATAGCGCTTTATGCTCCTGTCTAGTTAATCCCTTAATTCTTGTATACTCGCCTTTTTTATCTAATGCAGCATAATATTTTTTACATAACATATACTGATTTTTCTTATAAGATATTTTTTCTATTACACCCAAATCTATAAGTCTTTTTGCTATTTTGATATTACTTGCTTTTTTATTTTCTCTTATATTTTCAAGCTCATAAATATCATCAAAATCAAGCTTTATCCCATCTTTTTTTGTAACAGAGCTAAGAAATTTTACAAATTCTATATCATTTATTTTAGCAGGAATTTCCAAAATAACTTCATAATTATCACTTTGAGAAAAGTCAGGAACGCCCTTACCTTCTTGTATTGTAAACTTAAATATATCATCCACACCTTGACCGGATCTTTCAACTAATCTAGCTTTTTGAAAAGTTTCAGCTATACGTCTATTGCGCCATGCCTGTTTGTCCAATACATTTTCGGAAGTTATCCCTGGCATAAAACCGCCTGGACTTGTTATCACAAAAGATTTTGGAGAAAAACTTATAAATATAGAATTAGAAACTATTTTGTAATCTCTGCGAGGACAGCATTTAGAATGGCTTCTCTTATAGGTTTTTCACTGAAAATGTAGATATCTTTTTGGGTTAAACCTTCCTGTATTGAAATTTTTGAATTTCTGATATTTATATTTTTCCAAATCTCTTCCATTATTTTGAAAAAAGGTTCTCTCCATTCCTGTCTAAAATCATAATTAGTTGACGATGGATTACTGCGCCACTCAAGAATAACTTCGCTGCCAGGAAAGAATTCGTCAATTTTCTCTTTTTTCCCAAATAATATAACAGCAGCTTTCCTAATGCCACGATTGTTTACTAATCCTAACGCATTTAAAATTTTCTTGCTAGAATAATTTAAATATTCATCTTTCCCTGATTTTTCACTCCACAATTTTTTAAAGTTTTCCATAGCCTCTTTGTCTATGTCGTCAATAGAAAAACCTTTTTGGATTTCTTCACTAAAATCCGGCGGTTTTTCCGACCATATTCTTTTTTGTATATCGTCGTCCATTTTTATTAAAGAACTGCCGACTCTATAATAAGCAACTCCATCAGATCTAACAATTTTACCTGTCTCATGAGAAGGAATATTAAAAGCCAAAACCCTTATTTCATCTTTTTTATATTCATTAATACTAACAACAATTTTAAGCTCAGAAAACAAACGATTAGGAAGATCATTATAATTTGGATAAACACTTGTTCCTACAGGAATACGTTTATCATTTCATTTACACCTAACATTAATATTCCACCGCCATAATTTGCAATGCCAGAACAATACTTTCTCAACTCAGAATAAGGAAAGCTATTTTTAGCTTCTTTGTATTCTAAATTTTCGCTTTCAGGCCTTTTTAATATTTCAATTAATTCTTTCCAATTGCACATATAAATATTATCTGTATTTATCCGTTCATTCTGGTTATCATGTCATCAAGAGAAGCTCCTGCAGGAACCATCGGGAAAATATTTTCTTCTATCTCAACCCAAATATCAATAACTACAGAGCCTTTTGTCTCAAACATCTTTTTTAAAGCCGGTTCAACATCTTTTTTTTCAGTAACTCTTATACCTAAAACGCCGTAACTCTCCGCCCATTTCACAAAATCTGGAACATACACAGGGCAAGCAGCTCTGTTTGGCGTATTACACCACTTAGGACATTCCTTCCTTTTGGCAAGACAACTATGCGAATATCTCTTCCCGTAAAACATCTCTTGCCACTGACGGACATTACCTAAGTATTGATTGTTCAATATAACTACCTTAACATCAACACTATTTAAAACTGCAACCGCCATTTCCTGCATATTCATTTGAAAAGAGCCGTCGCCGGCTACAGCTATAACTTCCTTATTAGGATTTCCAAACTTCGCTCCAATAGCGGCAGGGTAACCAAAGCCCATTGTCCCAAGCCCTCCCGAGCTTAAAAATAAACGCGGGCGTTTAGGTTTATAATACTGGGCAGACCACATTTGATGCTGACCTACTTCTGTAGTTATAATCGCTTCGCCTTTGGTAAGCTCCGAAATTTTTTCTATAACGTATTGAGGATGCAAATTATCATCATTTCTCTCGTAAGATAAAGGGTGTTCTTCTTTCCATGCATCAACCGTCTTAATCCAATTTTTTCGTTCTTTCCGATCTACTAAACAGACCATCTCTTTTAAAATTGTTTTTGCATCGCCCACAACAGGAATATCAACATAAACAATTTTTGATATTGCAGCGGGATCTATATCAACGTGAATTATTTTTGCCTTTCTTGCAAAATCACAAACCTTGCCCGTACATCTGTCGTCAAATCTCGCTCCGACAGCTATAATGGCGTCTGCAGATTGCACAGCCTTATTGGCGCAATAGTTTCCATGCATGCCAAGCATGCCTAAACTAAGATTTGTATTGCAAGGATATGCGCCTATTGCAAGCAAAGTATTAGTTACTGGAATATCCGCTTTTTTTGACAACTCTAAAATTTCGTCTTCAGCATTGGAAACAACTACCCCCGCCCCAATGTAAAGAACCGGACGTTCGCTCTTGTTTATAACTTCAGCAGCTTTCTTTATTTGTCCGATATGTCCATTGTAATTGGGCTTATAAGAACGTATTTCTACTTTTTCAGGATAAACAAATTCGCAAACGCCTCGCTGCACGTCGACGGGAACATCAACCAAAACAGGTCCCGGCCTTCCTATAGTTGCAATATAAAACGCTTCTTTTATAGTTTTTGCCAAATCTTTTACGTCTTTAACTAAAAAATTACGTTTTGTTATTGGTCTTGTTATGCCTATAGTGTCAGCTTCTTGAAAAGCGTCTTGCCCTATAACGCTTGTCGCGACCTGTCCTGAAATAGCAACCATCGGAACAGAATCCATATATGCGGTAGCAAGCCCTGTAACTATATTTGTAGCGCCAGGTCCCGAAGTAACTATGCACACGCCGGGTTTTCCTGTGGAACGAGCGTAGCCGTCCGCCATGTGCGACGCTGCTTGTTCATGCCTTGTCAAAATAAAATTAAGTTTAGAACCGTGCATTGCATCAAATATCGGCAGAGCTTGTCCGCCGGGAAGTCCAAAAACAACTTCAACCTTTTCTTTTAACAAACTCTCAATTAAAATCTGCGCTCCGGTCTTCTTTTCCATACTTATTTCCTTATTTAGACATATCAATTTTAACAGCGCTAAGTTTACGGCAATACTTGTCTCTGTCCAACGACTCATTTACAGATTGTTAAGAACATAACAACTATTGTCAACAAGCATTTTAGCTAGAGTCATCTGTCAACACGCATGTCGCCGCCGATAAAAATCAGTTTCTTCATTACTTTAAAATTGCTCCAGTATCTGCAGACTGCACCAATTTTGCATAGCGAGCCATATATCCTGTTTTTATCTTCGGATCCAGCTTAACGACTTTTGCAAGCCTTGTTTTTATTTCATCGTCGCTTAACTCAACATTTAGAGTTCTTTCCGGTATATTTATTTTAATAGTATCGCCTTCATTAATAACAGATATCGCTCCGCCGGAAGCAGCCTCAGGAGAAATATGTCCTATGCACGGACCTCTAGTTCCGCCGGAAAAACGTCCGTCGGTAAGAAGAGCTACGGAATCGGCTAGACCCATTCCCTGCAAAGCGCTTGTAGGGCTTAACATTTCTCTCATTCCCGGACCTCCCGCAGGTCCTTCGTACCTTATAACAACAACGTCTCCGGGAACAATTTTATTTTCAAGTATAGCTTTCATTGCGTCATCTTCAGAATTAAATACTCTCGCTTTTCCCGTAAACACTTTCATCTTTTCGCTTACAGCAGCCTGTTTAACAACAGAGCCGTTAGGAGCAATGTTCCCTCTTAACACAGCAATACCGCCTTCAGCTTTATAAGGATTTTCTGCTCTTATAACATTATCGTCCAAAATTTTTGATGAATTTGCTATTTCTTTTATATCTACGCCTGTAACAGTCTTTGAAGAGGTTAATTTATCTGTAAGAGCTGACAACACGGCAGACACTCCGCCTGCGTTATCTAAATCTTCCATATACTGATCGCCTGCAGGCTCCAAACAGCACAATTGAGGCGTCTTTTTAGAAAGCTCGTCAAACAATTCCAAAGGCAATTTTATTCCAGCTTCATTAGCTATAGCTGGAAGATGTAAAACCGTGTTTGTAGAACCGCCCAAAGCCATATCAACGGTAATCGCATTTTTAAAAGCGTCTAAAGTTAAAATATCTCGGGGTTTAATATTTTCTTTTACAAGCTCAACTACTCTTATTCCCGACTCATATGCAATTCTTTTTTTCTTTGCGCTTACAGCCAAAGCAGTTCCGCACCCTTGAAAAGACATTCCCATTGTCTCGGTTAAACACGCCATGGTGTTTGCCGTGTACATTCCCTGACAAGCGCCGGCTCCGGGGCATGCGGCCATTTCCAACTCTCCAAGCTGCCGTTCGGTAATTTTGCCAGCTTGAAACTGACCTACGGCTTCAAATGTGTCTCTTACCATTGAACGTTTTTTTTTGTCGTACATGCCAGTCATCATAGCGCCCGCCGTAACAACAATGGCAGGTATATTAAGTCTGGCGGCCGCCATCAGCATACCAGGCGTAATTTTATCGCAGTTTGAAAGCAAAATAAGACCGTCGAGCATATGGGCGTTTGCAACGGTCTCAACTAAATCAGCAATTATTTCTCTTAAGCCAAGAGAATAATGCATACCGCTGTGTCCCATAGCTATACCGTCGCACACTGCAGGAGCGCCAAAAATAAACGGAACGCCTCCTCCTACCGCTATGCCTCTTTCTATATATCTTTCCAAATCTCTCATAGCGACATGTCCTGGAACTAAATCCGTAAAAGACGAAGCTATTCCTATAAAAGGTTTGTTTAAATCTCTAGGGCTTATACCCGTAGAATACAGCAAACATCTGTTTGGCGCTCTAACTGCGCCTTTTTTTATTTGATCGCTTCTCATAAAAACTCCGATATTTCCTTATTTTTGCAACTTAGCATTATATCAAACTTTATTTTTTGTACACAAATTTTTGTTCGTCGCGGAAGTAGAGCCGCAATACGCTTACACAATTAGCGGCATTGCCATCTTGAATTCATACGTCTTTTTGTTCTACAATATTTTCACATGAAGTATACAAAAGCGATAAAAAATAAACTATAACGGAAATATAAAATTTTATAAGGATGTTATATGAAAAAAGTTTTAAGTTTATTAGTCGTTTTAAAACATCGCTATTTACGCCTATGAAGGGATTTTGTCAAAATTTAGAAGATGAACAGAGACAAAGAACAATAGCAGAAACATTATTAGGAGGAACTGCAGGAATAGTTACAGGAACAGTTACAGGAATACTTACAGGAATATTATTAGTATCTTTAGGTATCTATACTTATGAAAAATTTTACCAGTTTACGCTTTTTCACCACTTTTAGGAGCAGTTTGCGGATTAGCGGCAGGAGTATGCGCAGGGAGCGGAATTAAAGGTATGCGTATGGGCGCAGTAGCTGGAATTGGAACTGCATGCGTTTATTTATTATTATAGTAGATAAAAATTTAAATATATAGTTAAAAATCCATGGCGTTATCTATCCGATAAACTCAGGGATAAATTGAAAGGCTTCAAGAATCCGCGCAACAATCCGACAATCAAGAAAACAGACGGACGGATATCAACTCATAAATCAACGTTATACAAATAACCCCGCGCAAATTTCATCTGCATATGTAGAAATATCTGCAAGTTTTGCAGTTGGTTTCATCTTCTTCGTCAAAAATAAAATAATCGCCGGAATTTATCTCATTAAGCAAAAACTTTACTATATTTACGCATTTTTCGTATATGTCTTGCTCCGGCGGAAAATCTGTAATTTCGGCTTTCTTTACGTTATATAGACCGCATTGTAAAACTTTCAATCCTGTTTCCTTTTCAAAAATACGCTTATATAAAGGAAGTTGCAAAGATTTCACAGCTTTCTTTATCGCTTGCCTGTTAAAATTCAGTCTATCAAAACGATTTTTTGAAATAATATTTTCATGCGTATACCCTGTTTTATAATCAAATATCATAAACTCTTCGCCATTAGTATCTATTCTGTCTATTCTGCAATTTAATTTATATATTTCTCCACAATCCGTTTGAATAATTGAATTATATTCTTTCTCGCAGGCATAAACTCTTTTGAACTCTCTTTGTCTTTCTTTTTCCAAAATCTTTTTCATTCTGCCATTGAATACTTCTCTTATAAGAAATGCGTCTTCTCTAAAACAAAAACAAGATGAAGAATTAAATTTATTCTTAAGCTTCTCAAAAAAATCTTTTTCAAACTTTTCTGTTTGTAATTCTTTACGCCCAAGATTTTCATGAAAAATGTCTTTTAGAAAATCATGTATAAAATTACCTACGTCCACTCCAGCAAGATCATTGCCGATTTCGGCGTCAGCGTCAAGAGACAACGCATATTGGAAATAAAATTTTAATCTGCATGTTAAATAAGAATCTATTTTACTGTAAGTATACGGACTACTCTTTAGATATTTTTTAATTTCTTCAGTTTTTGCATATTTCTGTTTAAACGTTTTCTTCATTGAGAACTTAGGCAAAACAAATCTATTTACTTTTAGAGCGTTTAAGTCCCTGTTTTGAAGCTGTCTTTCCCATATAATAGACTCTATAAATCTGCTTCGTTCTTGTTTATCATTACTTGGATAAACAAGATTCAACTTTTTACTTCCAGCAATAAGCCTGTTAAAGTGATATTTTTGTATTTCATATTCTTTACGCGTCATCTCAATTCCTAAAGCGCACATTATATCTTTAGGAACTAAAGAATAGTCTTTTTTTACAGCAGGGATTGCCGAGTCCGTCATTCCGACTATAAAAACATTGTCAAAGAAAAGATTTCTTGATTCTAAAAGTCCCAATACTTGCAATCCTTTCAAAGGAGACCCCGGCAAAGATATTCTTTTATTTTTTATAAGTTTCTTAAAAACGGCAAATATCTCTTCGTATGTAAATTTTGCTTTAGCGACTTCGCCATATTTCATTTCCTTAGACATGGACAAAAGAATGTCCATAGCTTCTATATTTAACGGATAACTTCCAACCGCAGACATACTGTACAGTTTGTTTAAAAAGTTAAAAATAACATCAGATAAATCGGCAAAGCTTTCTATTCTTTCCCAAAACGCAAAAAAATCTTTAAAAATTTCATTTAAGATTTTTATAATTTTTTCAGAACGTAAATATTTCCATGCGCCGGTTATATTCTTTTCTATATCGCCGACAAGCTCTTTATCTTCAATTATTTCTTTGAAAGAAACAAACATTTTTCCACTTAACCGTTTATTTGAGTCCGGGTTTAAAGCTTCTTCAATTTTATGCGCGACAATTCTTGATATTGCGCTCTTTCCAAAAAACCTCATATTTTTAAAAAACGGATTCGTTAAAACTTTTACAAAATCTTTTGAATGATAATATTTTCCTCTTCTTGAAAGTTGCGTTTCTACAATTTCGTTTACTAGAGAAAACACGGCGGTTTTTTCAGCAGGGTAGCCTGCGGACACATTATATTTGTCGGTAACTACTGAAACCTCAGATACCACAGACTGCAGCATTTTTGGATCGGCGACCACTACTACGGTCTTATCCAAATCATTTTCAGAATACGAACTGATCAAATTTTTTAACAAACTTCCTTGAGATTGATCGTCAACCGCCGAATATATATTCAAATCATAATTATTCTTCTGCGGTTTCATGTTTGGAATAGGTTCGCCAAACTCTTGATATAAACTTTCCAAAACGCCGTACTCTTTGGGGTTTCCTTGAGTAATTACGGTCAGCCTCTCCACGTCATAAATCTTTTTAAAAATTTTGATTTCCGTTCTATGCAGATAAAAAGGCGTCAATAATATTATTTCGTCAAAATTCTCAGCAATATCTTGATCATTTGATCGAGCAGTTTTAATAAAACTGAAACCTTTTGTTGTTAAAAAAGATTTGTCCAATTTCTCATGAAACCTTTTTCTTATTTTAAAAATATTCTTTAGCAAATTGTTGATATTTTCAGGTACGTCATAACCGATTTCAGCATTTGCTTTTACAGCTTTAAGTTTTTCTTCAGACACATCTTCCAAGTCCAATTGCTCTATAAAAGAAAAAATTTCTTGCGCCCATTCCAAAAACGACGCAAAAGAACGAGCTTCTTTTAAAAGATGAGGAAGCTCGTCTTTGACGATCTCATAAATCATATATGCGGCTTCAATATCTGGAATCTTTGTAAGACCAAATTTTTCAAAAACAAATTGTTCAACAAATTCATCATTGGTATAAAAATCTGGAGCAAAAAAAGCTTTGCCAAGTTCTTGCGCAAGTTTCCTCTTGATAAAAAGGAAAGGTCTTCTTCCTCCGCTTATAACGGCGATCTTTTTATTAGACTCCAAAATATAATCCGCAACGAAATCAATTATATTCCGACTGGAATCTACGTTTATTATTTTTCCTAACATATTTTCGCCAATAAATTTTTATCTATATCTACAATATAAGCGAAAGATTTTTTATCGGGATATATTTCCGCAAGCAAAGAAATATAATTTTCTAGCTGTTTTTTATTTTCATCTTCATCATAAATTGAACTTTTGAAATCAAGTATTACTAACTTATCGTCATCAAGTATAAGTTTGTCTATTCTAAAAGATTCTCCCAAACAGCTTACAATTTCTTTTTCATTAAAAACTTTATATTTTTCGTATGAGAACATATCTAAAATTTCCTTTGAAGAAAGCAGTTTTTTCAACTTCTCTTTTGCAAATTCCACATCTTCAAAAGGAAACATTGTCTTGGTAAAAAATATCGCTTCTTTAATAACATCGTTTATATCTTTATCTTTAAGCGTTATAATTTTTGACAAAGCGTAGTGAATTATTGTTCCTTTTTTTCTTGTTTCTGTAACGTCAAAAACCGTTTTTTTGGGAATTATAGGATATTTATGCGTATCCTTGTACTGCGACGATGCATATGAATCCAATATCAAATTTTCTTCCACATTATAACAGACGGGATATTTTTGTTTAATTCCTAGAGAAAAATTTTCCCCGGCGACTCCGGAAAACAACTGTAGTATTAAATTATTTGATTGTTTGGCTTTTGGAGGAACTATTGCGTAAAATTCATATTCGCTTCTTGTCATTGAAACGTACAAAACGTTAAGTTCTCCAAGCAGCGAATTCAATTTTTCTTTTTCGTATATTTTTCTCGCCTTTAGCGAAAAGCCGGAAAGACTTTTTGTTATATTTAACAATTTTATTTTTTCTCCAGAATCGTCAAAATAAGGATTTCTTACAGACTCAGAAAAAAGTCTAAGATAAGGAACTATAACCACAGGAAATTCCAACCCTTTAGATTTGTGGATTGTCATAACTTTTATACCGTTGCCAAAAGAATTTTTTATGTAGAGTTCGCTCTTGTCATCGTCAAGATTCCTAAAATATTCCAAAAAATTCTTAAGTCCCGGCTTTTGAATCTCAAAATCTTTTATAATCTCAAGGAACTGCATTACGAAAGCCTTCGCTTCGCAAAATCGCGAAATCTTAAACTTTTCCAATATAGAAAGAGTCAGTTCGTAAACCGGGACAAAACCGGCTTTTACAAAAAACTCTTCAAAATATTCATTCCACAAATTTTCATATTTTTCTCTAAAAGCTTTATAAAGAGTTTTTTTCTTAACTTCTGATTTACAGTCAAAAATAAATTTTGCCGCGGCTTCATGGGAAATCCCTGAGACTTTAGAAAAAATATCTCCCGTCAAAAAAGATGAGAACGATAAAGCGTCTATAGGAGAGTTAATAAACATAAGCAACGAAACAATCTGTTTTATAACGCCGTTATTTCTTATATTCAAAGTTTGAGAAGATTCAACTTCATATTTGTTTTCTAAAAGCCATAAACTAACTTTAACTATTTCTTCGTTTGACCTGCATAAAACGGCTATATCCCCGGATTTATATCTTTCTGCGACCTGAGAAACGCAAGATATAAATTTATGTTCTATTTCTTCATCAACGTCCTCGCAGTCTTTACAAATTGAGCTAATTTCAACATACCCCCCGTCTTTTTGCGCTTCTTGTTTAGAAGAAGCGTATGCTTCTATCATCTTTATACAATCTGTTTCAATTTTCTCTTTCTCGCAAAAATCATTAAAAAATCTTCTAATATTCTCTTGGGAAAAAATTTTATTATTGAACTCAACTATAACTTTCCCTGTTCTGAAATTTTGGTTTAAATATTTTTTTTCTATCTTGGCTGAAAAAAATTCATTTGCGATAGAATCAAACAATTCGGAGCTGCCGCCTCTAAAAGAATAAATCGCTTGCTTTACGTCTCCTACAAAAAAGAAACTTCCGTCTCCAGCCAAACTTTCTTCCAAAAATCTTTTAATTCCAGCCCATTGGACAATACTTGTATCTTGAAATTCGTCAATTAAAAAATGTCTGTATTTCTCAGATAATTTGTAATATATTTCAGGCATTATGTTATTTTCATTTTCAAAATAATTAACGGTTCTTTTGTTTATTTCATTCAAATAAACAATGCCGTCTTTTTTTGATTGTTTATTAAATTCCAAAACAACTTCCGAGTATATCCGCGAATAAATGGCATAGTAGTTTTTAATATAAACTTCGCATAGAGAACGAATATCTTTATGAATTTCATACCACAAACTTTCAGCTTCGTCAGATTTTGGAGAATCTTTTAAGTATTCAAGACATTCATATTTAAATCTTGCTGGAATATCATTTACCGCTATAAACAACTTTGAACCTGCATCCAAAACTTTAGAGACTGCCTTGCAATAATGCGCATTTAATTTTAATTTAAGAAGAAATTTTGAAAACTCTTTAATTTTATTTACAATTGCTTCCGCCGCAGAAAGCGCTTCGTCTCTAAAGTTTATATCATTGCTGCAAAATATATCTTTTCCCAAATTGCCCGATTTATTAAAAATCTTTAAAATCTCTCCGTATATGCTCTCTTTGGGAAGCCAACCGGAATCCTTCATAAGATATTGAGATACGCATTTTAAAGCCATTTCTTCCAAAATTTTAGATTTTTGAGTCTTTTGCAGAAACGCTTCCAATGCAAATGCGAGGCTATCCGAATAATCTTGTTCAATTGTAAAATTTGGAGAAATATCAATACTCATCGCGCAGGATTTTAATATGCGGTTTTTAAAGCTATCTATGGTGCTTATGTTAAAGGCGTCGTAACAGGAGAGAATCGTCTTTAAAATAGCTAAACTTTTTTGAGCAATTTCTTGTTTTGATAAATTTAAATCGTCAAAAAAACCGCCGGAATCTTCTTCCAAAGCGGCTTTTTTAAGATAACTTATAACTCTGTATTTCATTTCAACAGCTGCTTTATTTGTGAAAGTGACCGCTATAATATTTTTTATATTTACGTTTTCGCCAGAATTAAACAACAGATCAATATATCTTTTTGCAAGATTGTACGTCTTGCCAGAACCTGCAGAGGCTTGAACGGAAATTATTTGAGATTTGCTCATATGATTTAGAGACGAGACTTAATATTCTTTTGCCATTTCTCTAGCAATATCTTTTTTCTTTACGACTTCTTTTTTGTCATAAGACTTTTTGCCTTTGGCAAGTCCTATAAAAAGTTTCACTTTTCCATTGCCGCCAATATAAACTTCCAGAGGAACAACGGTAAGACCTTTTTCTTTAACTTTCGCATACATTCTGTCGATTTCAGATTTGTGCATTAAAAGTTTTCTTTTTCTTGTAGCGTCATAATCTGAAATATGCGAGGATATTTGTTCGTACGGAGCGATAAAAACGTTCTCAACAAAAGCTTCCCCGTTTGAAAATTTGACAATACCGTCAACAAGACTTATATTTGACCGTCTTATTGATTTTACTTCGTATCCAGACAAGACAATTCCCGTTTCAAGTTTGTCAAGTATTTCGTAATTATAATAAGCCTTTCTGTTTGATGAAAATATTTTTTTTCCCATTTTATATACCTACGACGATTTAGGCAATTCTATCGTAAACTATTGAACCTTCTTTGAGCTTTGATTCAACTTTAATCCCCCGCCCGATTTCAATTATTTGTTTCGCCGCCGTTAAAGACGCGTCAAAAGCTTTAAACTCTCCACTCTTGAACATCAAACATGTTGACAATTTTAACTAAAAGAGCGTCTGTTTCAAGAAGATTTAACATTTTGATTTCATTATCTATTTTGGTCTTATCTAAAGTTTTCATAGCAAGATATAGTATTTTAATATCCGCTAAAGAATTTTTTAATTCACGAGACGCGACAATTCTGCTTTAGCAAAAGGTTTTCTTAAAAATAGTAAGTTTTCTTTTTTTTAAAAAAGGCAATACTGGACTGTCAAAATTAACGATTGACAATACTTTTAAATCTAAACCATTTTCTTTTAGTTTTTGGAGAAAATCATCTAGCCAGCGTTTGGAAAAAGGTTCTATCAACGCTAATTTAAAAGACCTCGGACCGAAGCCAAAAAATTATCAAAATTTTGGAATGCTGAAATATTATAACCTTCTTTCTGCAAAATTGAAATAGAATCCGAACGCTCGCCTATAATGGCAATCTTCTTTTCTTCCAACTCTTCTCCGCACGCTACTCTTTCAAAAGTTCTTAAAATCTTACTACTGTTAAAAGGTTTGTCTATAACTAAAGACGCCTGTTTTTCCGCGTCTTTTATTAAGCTCATATAAGCGTATGCCGTCATCATAATAACAACTATCTTTTTGTTAATTTGCTTTATCTCTTTGAGAGCGTCAACGCCATTCATTTCAGGCGTTCTAATGTTAAGAAATGCAACGTTAAAATTGCCGTTTTTTATGGCTTCTACGGCTTTTCAACCAAAGGACACTATCCTTCTCCGATTTTAATTCCGTTTTGGGTATAAGAAGCCGACGATAGGATTTGAACCTACGACCTGCGGTTTACAAAACCGCTGCTCTACCAGCTGAGCTACATCGGCAATTGAATAACTAAAATATCCTCGTATTTTCAAAATGATGGTAATAAAAATTATAGTATCTTGTCAAATTAAAAAAAAATAGTTATAATACCGCTTGTTGTTTTAAGCAAACGACTAATTCCGACGTAGCTCAATGGTGGAGCAATCGGCTGTTAACCGATCGGT
>JAITND010000054.1 GCA_031290625.1 Endomicrobium sp.
TCTTCAAACCCTTCTCCCGTTTGGCTTGCGCAGCCATATGATATAACTAAATCTAAAACTACGCTCTTATCTTCTGCTTTTTCAAAAAATTCTTTAGACTCTTTGCTCCACTTTACTAGCCTGTCAGTTGACATAACGCCAACCTCCCGCTACATTAAACTAAGTATGAATTTTTTAAAGTTCGCGTATATTAAAATATTTAGAAAATTAGAAGAATATTTTGCGTCAGAGTTCTATCAAGTTTTAATAAGTATCTTCTTTTAGTACGCGGAAGAACTAATACTATAGTAACGCGCTATTTCCTCAACATCGCTTGAACTTTAGTTGGGAGCCCCCAAAGATTTATAAAACCTTCCGCATCCTTATGATTATAAATTTCATCTTTTTCAAAAGTCGCAAGTTTTTCCGAATATAATGAATATTTCGCCGTTCTTGATACGGGAGTAACGTTTCCTTTATAAAGCTTCAATTTAACGCTGCCAGTAACATATTTTTGACTGCTATTAACAAAAACGTCTAGAGCTTCTCTCAATGGAGAAAACCACAAACCATAATACGCCATTTCCGCATATTTAGGAGCAACCGCCTGTTTGAAGTGCAAAGTATCTCTATCTATAGCGATAGATTCCAATTCCTTGTGAGCGGCATACAAAACCGTTGCCGCCGGCGATTCGTACACCCCTCTGGACTTCATACCGACAAGCCTGTTTTCAATAATGTCTATTCTTCCAATTCCATTTGCACCGGCAATTTCATTTAGTTTTTTAATCAATTCAACAGGCTTAAGTTTTTTACCGTTAACAGCGATAGGAATTCCTTTTTCAAAATCTATTGTAATATACGCGGGCTTATTTGGCGCTTTTTCTGGAGAAACCGTCATTTTAAACATAAACTCGTCATAACCTTTGCTCAAATCTTCCAAAATACCGCCTTCATAGGAAACATGCCATAAGTTTGCGTCTGAGGAATATGGTTTTGACTTTGTTACAGGCACGGGAATATTTCTCTTTTTTGCGTAGTTTATGGCGCCTTCTCTTGAGCGTATTTCCCATTCTCTCCAAGGAGCAATAATTTTTACGTTAGGAATCAAAGCCTTGAAAGCAAGCTCAAAACGCACTTGGTCGTTGCCTTTCCCGGTAGCACCATGGCAAACGGCGTCGGCTTTTTCTTTCTTTACAATATCTGCAATCTTTTTGGCAATTACAGGTCTGGCAAGAGCCGTCCCCAAGTAATATCTGTCCTCATACAACGCTTCTGCTTTTATCGCAGGATAAATATAGTCCGTTACAAATTCTTCTTTAGCGTCAACAATGTAAGATCTTGAAGCTCCCGTGCTTTTTGCTTTTTCGTTAAGACCTTTCAATTCCTTCCCTTGTCCGACGTCAACGCAACAAGCAATAACTTCGCAATTATAATGTTGTTTAACCCACGACAAAATTACCGAAGTATCAAGCCCGCCTGAATATGCTACCACTACTTTTTTAATATTTTCACTCGCCATTTTAACGCTTCCTCCAAAATTTTCATAGCGCAATCTACATCTTTTTTTGTAATTATAAGCGGCGGTAAAAGCCTTAAAATTGTATCATGCGTACAATTGACTATCAACCCTTTTTCCAAACAATAGTTTACTATATCTTTTCCGTTAATTGTTAAATCTATGCCTAAGATTAACCCAACTCCTCTTACTTCTTTAATAATTGAATATTTATTTTTTAATACTTCTAACATTTTGCGAAGATACTCGGCAAGTTTAGAGGAATTATGAAGAAATTTTACAGTCATCGTTTTTGATACGGCTAAAGCTGCGGCGCAAGAAACTGGATTGCCGCCAAAAGTTGATCCGTGATCGCCGTATGTAAAAGCGTCTGCGCATTTTTTACCTGCTATCGTAGCGCCCAAAGGCAAACCGTTTGCCAAAGATTTAGCCATAGTAACAATATCGGGCTTAACGCCGTAACTTTCAAAAGCGTAAAATTTCCCCGTACGTCCGACACCGCATTGTATTTCATCAAAAATCAAAAGAAGATTGTTCTTATCGCAAAGAATCCTTAACTCTTTTAAAAACTTTTTTTCAGCGGGAATTATTCCACCTTCGCCCTGTATTGGCTCTATCATTACGGCAACAGTTCTATTGTTTATTAATTTTTTTACCGAGTTTATGTCGTTAAACTCTGCAAAAACAAATTTTTCTTGCAATGGTTTTAAATACTCATGGAACTTTTTTTGTCCGGTGGCAGCCATTGTAGCCATTGTTCTTCCATGAAAGGAATTATTAAAACAAATTATCTCGTATCTGTTTCCCAATTTAGAAGGATTTAAATACCCCCATTTTCTAGCAAGCTTTATGGCGCATTCGTTAGCTTCAGCGCCTGAGTTTGCCAAAAACACTCTTGCACCTGGAAAAGCTCTTTTTATAAGTTCCTCTCCCAATTTGACTTGAACAGAAGCGTAATATAAATTTGAGATATGAGCAAAACTATCCAACTGGGACTTAACAGCTTTTACAACCTTATCGTTGCAATGCCCTAGATTGCAAACGCTGATACCTGCAAAAAAATCCAAATATTTCTTGCCTTTATCGTCCCATATAAATTGATTTTTAGCTTTCTTTACCACAAGATTGTCGCGTTTATACACGCGCATAAAACGCTTATCTTCAATCTCTTTTATATTCATTTCTTTATTACTGTTCCTTTAATATTTTTTATTCCGCTTGCACCGTCAGCTATCCAAACTTCCTTAACGCCTTTCTTTACTGAGTTAACACAACCTTTAATTTTTGGAATCATTCCTCCCGTTATAACTTCACCTTTTATCAAGGCGCCAACATCCTTTATTTTTATCTCTTTAATTGTTTTTTTGTTTTTATCAAAAACACCCGGAACATCTGTTAAAAATATCAACTTTTCCGCTTTAAACGCCGATGCTATAGAAGACGCCAACGTATCTGCGTTAATATTCATAACGTCGCCTTTAGCATCTTGCGCAATTGACGCTATAACCGGTAAAAATCCCGCTTCTAACAAAACTTCTACCAGCTTTTTATTTACTTTTACAGGCTCTCCAACAAATCCAAGTTCCTTAACTTGTTTGCAAATCACGCTTTTACCGTCTTTACCAGAAATCCCCACAGCATTTGCGCCATTTTTAATAAGCCCAGTTGTGAGAATTCTGTTTACTTTCCCACTTAACGCCAACTCTACAACGGAAAGAGTATCAGCGTCCGTATATCTTAAACCGTTCACAAATTTGCTTGCAACAGAAAACTTCTCAAGCATGGCGTTAATCTCTAGACCGCCGCCGTGAACTAAAATAAATCTTCGCCTTCGTGAAATTCCCGCAAGCTCTTTAAGGAACTTAGCTTGCACCTTTAGATTTTTTGTTAAACTACCGCCGAATTTCACTACTGTCAACGACTTCATTTTTTATGCTCGCTCCTGTTTTTGTACTGCCTTTGCTTCGTGAGAATGTTTACACTTAAGTCTAAAATCGCATATAGAACACTTTGACAAATCTGGATCAAAATTTTCCGCGCCTATTTTTTCTGCAATATCCATCGCCGTATTGATGGCATTGTCTATATCGTCTTGAGTTCTTTTTGTGCAAATTTTTTTATTGTCTGACAAGAAATAAACGGATATTTTATCAGGATTAAAACCAAGAACGTTCTTGCATGCATAAGCGTAAAAAGTCAACTGCAAATCCTTATCAATGCGTTCTTGCTCCCAAATTTGGGCATGCGTCTTATAATCCATAATTTCGTATGTACCGTCGGTATGTTTGTCTATTCTATCAATGATTCCCACAAATTTATACTTTCCTATATTTGCATCAAAGGATTTTTCAACATATAAAACTTCAAGTTTTGCCTCACAAAAAGATGCGTAATAATTCTCAAGTATTTGATTTCCGCGGCGATAATATTCAAAAATTTGTTGAGGGTCTTTAAACCCGTCATTTTTCCAAGATTTGTCGTAACACTCAAACAAAGCGCCGCGCGACCAGTCTCTACCGCCATGAAACTGTTCAAGCGTTTTGTGAATAATATGCCCGAAAGTAATGTCTGAATTTACAGGAACATGAAAATTGTCCAAATATATAAGTTTATACTTGTATGGACAGAATAAATATGCATTTACTCTGGAATAACTTATCTTAAATTCTTGTCTGGTCATATGTTAGCGTTTCCTAAATTTTATGTTTATAATACGTTTATAAAAAGAGATAACGGTGTCTCCGTATTTTTCTACTCTAAAACATTCTAAACCTGCCACTTTGCCAACAGGTTCTTTTATGTGTTTTTGAGCTATAAGCACAGAATCATCTTTTAAAACGTCGTATCTTACAACATTCTTTAATGCAGAATAAGTAAGAGCTAAAGCTTTTTTATCGCCGTCTTTATAAGGAGGTCCCATAAAAACTATGTCGTATTTGTCTTGCAATAAACCGAAATCTTTTATAACGTCGCATTTAACAATTTTTGCTCTGTCGTTAAAACCAAGCATGTTTACATTATGTTTAATAAGCGATAATGATACGTTGCTAAGTTCTGCGAAAGTAACTTCTTTTGCTCCTCTTGAAAGAGCCTCCACTCCGACAGAGCCAACCCCTGCAAATAAATCTATGAAATTAGAATCAGGAACTTTGAATTGTATTATGTCAAAAATTGATTTTTTCATTCTGCCAAGCATGGGTCGTATAGACAAATCGTCTTGAGGCAGAGTTTTCAACAACCTTCCTCTAGCCATACCCGCAATAACTTTCAAACTCACTCTTTTCTCCAAAAACTAACGAAATTCCGCATTGTAATTATACAATAATTTTGTTTATAAAAAACAAAAAGCAATCTTAAAATTTATATTATATTATTAACATATACGGTCAGCAACGGCAGGAATAGAACTGTAAAAATTTGCGTAAAGTTCCAATGGTATAAAACCTGAGCATATCGGATAGTTTCCCATGCAAAAATGGAAATATTTAGATACATCTAACTTATCATAAAGTATAATATCTGTGAAAAAATTTTGCGAGAAAATCTGTTCCGACGGTTTTGTCGAGCTATTTCGCTGTTGGAGTATGGGCTGAAGAAGTAAACGCAAATTACGAATTTTTTAAAACACAACTTAACCAAATGGTTGCTGATCGCTTAGGTCAATATGTTTTGCTGAAAAATAAAACTATTGTTGACTATTTTGGCACCCCAGACGATGCGCGGAAATATGCCGATAGCATATATGAAGATGGATTATATTCAATACAGAAAGTAGAAAACGCTGTTTTAAATCTTGGTTTTATAGGAATTCAATGCGCCTAAATTTCAGTTAAATATAATCAATAACCAAATGCTTGCCGACGTCTTTATACTAAACAGTAAACAGAGGCGTTTAAGCAAAAACTCGCCTAAAGGAAAAATTCCTCTGGCTTTGCTCATAGAACTGTTAAACGCTTCTAGCGGTTAATTTACTTTTACGCTTACGTCATCGAGCTGCGTTTTATAAAATATTTTAAGATACTCGCTTTTTTTACTAAAATCTTTTATGTCTGACAAATACGCGCTTGTAACTAACGCATGTCTATCTTTCATTCCCGCTCCCTCTATTACGTCTATTCCGTTTATATC
>JAITND010000032.1 GCA_031290625.1 Endomicrobium sp.
TTACGATCAAATTCCTCTTCAATTTCAGCTTCGCGCTGCGCTCTTGATTTACGAGGTTTGTTAATTTGTGCCATAGCCCGACGATATTCCCGTTCCGCTTCTTTTTGGGCTTCGGCAACGCGAGCTTGAGATCTAGCGTGGCTGGCGTTTCGTTCGGCGTCGCGCTCGGCAAAATACTCATCCCATATTTGTTTTTCGCTCTTTTCCGGTTCTTTGTGTTTAGACATTGGCGCCCTCTTCCTCTCTAACGAAATTTTGCGCTAGGATGGCGATGTATGCGGGAATAAAGCCATGTTCTTGCAAAATATAGCGGGTTCTTCTCTCGTCTAAATTTTTCCACATGAGTATTTTGCAGCGATTGATCTCCATTGGACAAATAGACAGAAGATTATAAAGCTGATGTTCCGTTGTTATCAGGCGAGAGCGTTTGCTTATGTCGGGGTCGGATAGGTTATAAGGTTCTAGCGTGTTCAGAAAGGCTTGGATTCGATCATTCCGCTGCTGCGCCCGCTGCTCCTGCTGCCTCAGCTGCTCCTGCCACTCCTGCTGCAGCTGCTCCTGCTGCTCATGCAGCCGCTGCCGCTGTATTGCTGGGATTATATAGTTATTATAGAATTTCTCTCCGCCTACTAAAAGCATAATAATACCTACAATTCCTGCAATTAGTATGTTCATTTAGTTCCTCCTTTTTTTTCCGGTTCTTTGTGTTTAGTCATGATCGCCTCAATCTAGTAAAAGCATAATAACACTTACAATCCCTGCAATTAGTATGTTCATTTACTTCCTCCTTTTATTTCCTCCGTTTCTGTCAATCCAATCTTGCAGCTCGTCGGGTTTGGACGGCTTGTCCAGCCATTTTACCAATAAAAAATTATAAAAATAAACGCGGCGATAAAAGCTAGCCCTAAAATAATTTCAACGATTTTTACGACGATATCGCCAGTTACAGTCGCCGCCGATCTCTTTGTGTATAAAAACATCGTACTCTTTCTCTCTTCCTCGCTTAGTTCTATAAAATTCATATCGTATCGCTAGCAACAGTAAAAAGAAACCGTCTACAAAAGCCTCAACGGCAATTTCGTAAGACGACAACTCCCGCGACAGATAATTGGAATACGCCATCGCCCAGTAAACGACTAAGCCAAATTATGTTTGCAAAATTTCCGATAGCATATTAGCTTCATTCCATTTCGCTTCTTCATCTGCAAACGCCTTTAGCATAATATATATTTTACCTTTTTAGCATTACTATTGTCAATCATTTGCGCTTGACAAGCGTAGCATAGTTATATACACATATATATGTGTATAAATATATACGTATAAATATATATAGATAAATAGATATGTATAAATTATAAGGATAGATAGAAACGATATAAGGGGGAAAAAGGATTATGCAATTATAAGGCTTATGACAACCGGGGGTTTAACAACGATAGAAGAAGCGAGGCAAATTTAGTTCAAGACTTATCGCTGTTTCTTTGCAAAACAGTGCTTGACAAGCGTAGCATGGTTATATACACATATATATATATGTATAAATATATATGTATAAATATATGTGTATAAATATATGCGTATAAATATATGCGTATGAGTATATATAGATAAATATATATGTATAAATATAAAGGGATTATGCAATTATAAGGCTTATGATAATCGGGGGTCTAACAACGATAGCAAATTTTGAAGATTTAAGAACGGCAGGCGACATTGAGGCGTTGTATATACTCTTTTCCCCTAAAATAAATGCTTTAAAAGAACATTATTGGAAAAAGTCGGAAGATTGGCTGCCGCCGCCGCAGGTCTTGGCGTCGCCGGCGACGCAGAACAAATTGATTTTTCAAAAATCAATTACAAAATTTTTTCAAAATTTGAATTGGAAAATTGGACGCCGTTGGCGAAATTTTTGATATTTGCGAAAATTTTCCAAATTTAAAAGATAAAATTTTAGAAAATGACGAAAAAACCGATTTTTTGGATTTAAAATTGGAAATTTTGGATCTTTTCCCAAATCGGAAGAACTTAAGAAAAGAACCGGAATTAATTTTAAAAGAATTTTTTGGCGAAGGAGCAGAGGAAGAGCAGTTTTTTAGCGAGCCACAAGTGGAACAGATAGAAAACAAACCAGGAGTTAAAAAACCCCAAAGTTTTGACATACAGGCCAAAGAGGAAATAGTAAACGAGAAAGGATACAGAGCGAAAGTCGTCTTACAGGAGATTAAAAGCAAAAAGTTTAATATGCTAATGCGACCAAGTTTATATGATGATTTAAAAAAAGTTGCAACCCGCGCTTTTAACATTTGAGGGAACATTCACTTCGCTAGGACGAACGCTATATGTTAAAGCGTCGTTTTGGCTCATTACTACCGCCTTCTGTCTCTTGCTTTCTTGTTATTCCTAATGCAAGCAATGGCTTCATTAGATACGCTACTTCTTTCCTCTGCTGGTATCTCTATAGTTCTCCGCTCAATAACAAGTCAATAACAAGCTCTAGCAACCTAAAATCCTGTATTCATTATTCGTGATCTGTTGCGCTAAATCTATTTTAAACTCTTACTTCTTCCTTGTTTTTGTTTTGCTAGTATGATCTCATTTTACAAATACTTTCTCTATCTACTGTGCTTTCAAAGAATATTTCTCAGTATGCTAGGGGTAATTCCGAAATATTTTAAGGAAGGATTTTGTTAGAAAAAGCCTTTAATTCAAATGTATTCCATAATCAAGATATTTGTTTTTTATTAGATACGCAACTTAGGGAACTATGTTCAAATTTGCAACTCTTGCAAGAAGTTTCTTCCATTGTCCTGTTTCAAACAAAACAACAAGTTTTAAATCGTTCCCTATGCCGTTTTTTTCAATAATCTTGCCTTTTCCAAAAATGGGGTGCGAAACAATGTCTCCTATTTTATAAGGACTTGAATCCGAAGTAGGAGTATAAAGATGCTCATTTTTAGTTAATTCGTCGTTTGTAGGTATATAGTCGTACGAATTTTCGTTTCCGTAAGAGATTTTTGCTTTTGAAGAATTATTATACAGTTTGCGGTTAGGCGACGTCTTCCATTTTGTTCTGTTAAATCCTTGATTAAAGTTGCGTTGTCTTTCAATAACTTCTTCCCTAAATCCCGCTTCAGCGATAAATCTTGAAGGCATGTTCCATTTAGTTTTGCCGTAGACAGTTCTCTCCGTGGCCCAGCACAAATAGAGATTTTTTATCGCCCTTGTCATGCCGACATACATAAGTCTTCTTTCTTCTTCCAACTCTTCAGGATTAAATGCAGATTCCCTTATAGGGAACAAACCTTCTTCAAGTCCGCAAAGAAAAACATTTTTAAACTCTAAACCTTTGGCTAGATGCAATGTCATTAACGTAACTTTGCCTTTAGATTCGTCTAAAGAATCTATGTCGCTTATCAATGCTATTTGCGTTAGGTATCCAGCAAGCGATTTGTCGGGAGAACGTTTCTCAAAATCGTCAATTGCAGAAATCAATTCTTGAATATTTTCTATTTTTGGTCTGGATTCATGGGAATTTTCAACTTCCAGCTCTTTTAAATATCCAGAATGCAGTATAACTTTTTCCGCCATTTCCTTGATTGAAGCGTTATTTTTTAAATCAATAAAATCTTTTATAACAATAGCAAAAGATTTTAAAGATGTTATCGCTCCTTTAGTCAATCCAACTTCTTGAACAGAGTCAATTGCTTGCCAAATAGATATATTTTTAATAATTGCAAACTTTTCTAACGCTTCCACAGAAGTTTTGCCTATACCTCTTTTGGGGACGTTTATAATTCTTTTAAAACTTATATTATCATTAGGATTATGTATAAGTTTTAAGTATGCTATAATATCTTTAATTTCGGCGCGGTCATAGAATTTTAATGTCCCGACTATAACATACGCAAGACCTGCTCTTCTAAATGCGTCTTCAAAAGTGCGCGATTGAGCGTTTGTTCTGTAAAAAACTGCAAAATTGGACAGATTATGTCCGTCGGTCATACTCTTTAGAGATATTAATTCAGCGACTTTTGCCGCTTCATCGTTTTCTGTTGCAGCGTTTAGTACGGAGACTGTTCCGTCGTCGGGGTTTTGTGTCCACAACTGTTTATTTACTCTTTCATCGTTATGTCTTACCACTTTGTGCGCGGTCTCCAATATTTTAGGCGTTGATCTATAGTTTTGTTCCAACTTAACGGTTTTTGCATTTGGGTAATCTTTTTCAAAATCCAAAATGTTGGCGATATCGGCTCCTCTCCAAGAATAAACGAACTGGTCGTCGTCGCCAACTACGCATATATTTTTATTTTTTGACGCAAGAAGCTTTGCAAACATATATTGAGCGTGATTTGTGTCTTGGTACTCGTCAATCATTATGTGCTTATATTTCTCTTGATAATGCTCCAACAAAGCGGGATATTGTTCTAATGAAATAACCGTACGCATTATTAAATCGCCAAAATCCAAAGAGCCTGAACTTTCCAGTTTTTTTTGATAGAGTTGATATATTTTTGCAATAGCAATACCGAACAAATCGCTGTCTTCTTCGGCTTGAGCCGCCATGTCCGAAGGGGATTTTAAATCGTCTTTTGCCCGGCTTATTTTGTCTGCAACGCTTGATAGTTTAAATTTCTTTTCATCAAGGTTCAGCTCTTTTAAACAGTCTTTAATTACATTTTTTTGTTCGCCAAAATCATATATAAGGAAATTAGGGTTTAATCCTATTTTAGTAGCTTCAATACGTAAAAAATAAGCGCAAAATGCGTGAAAAGTGGATATCCATACATTTTCGCCCGCATCGGGAACTAAATCTATTACCCTTTGTTTCATCTGTGAAGCTGCTTTATTGGTAAACGTAACGGCAAGTATTGACCACGGAGCAACGCCTAAAGATAACAAATACGCTATTCTGTGCGTTATTACTCTGGTTTTTCCCGTTCCCGCTCCCGCAAATATTATTAATGGTCCCTCGGTGCATAGCACCGCTTCTTTTTGATGAGGATTTAAATTTTTGGTTAGTATCTCTTTCATAACGAGCGATATTATATCATAAAAGAGGCTCTAAAAGTTTTTGTTTTGTATTCTAAAAACTTCATGATATTTTAAGTTTTCATTTAATTGTTTTATGGTTGTAAATTTGCAGATTTTTGCGCATAGAGAAAGCTTAAGAATAATTTTGGTATAATTCGCATTACATAAATTAGTTCAAACGGGGGATGCAAGATGGATATTTTACTTGAAAGAAAGAGCGTTCGCAAATATACTGAGGAAGACGTTAAAAAAGAAGATTTAGAATATATTTTAAGAGCGGGGCTTTCCGCTCCTACTGCGAGAAATTCAAGATGTGTGTCTTTCCTTGTAATAAAAGATAAAGAAACTCACAAGAAACTCGCAGCCGTCCATCAAGCGGCTCGGATGATTTTACAAGCGCCTTTGGCTGTTTTGGTTGTTGGAGATAAAAATTTAGTTTATCAAGATTATTTACCTCAAGACTGCGCTGTGGCCGCTGAAAATATACTGTTAGCTGCAACGGCAAAAGGGTACGGCTCTGTTTGGTGCGGGATCTACTCAAACAAAGAAAGGTCGGAGGCAATAGAAAAACTTTTAAATCTGCCTGAAAATATAAAAGCATTTTCGCTTGTTGCTATCGGCAAATCTGCAGATAACAATCCGCCAAAAGATAAATGGGACATTGAAAAGATAAAGTATGAGGTTTGGAAATGATAAAACAAAAAGTAACAATCGCTTTAAGCGGCGTAATCGCTAAATATTTGGAATCTAAAGGCGTAACGGAAAGCGTTAATTTTACGGTAGAGGTTCCGCCAAAAAATATTGACGCGGATTTTGCAACCAACGCGGCTATGCTTATAGCTAAAAAAGTTAAAATAAATCCTAGAATTACAGCTCGAGAAATAATAGACATTATATCTAAAGAACTTCCAAATCTTATAGAAAAATCTGGAATTGCAGGCGCTGGGTTTATAAATCTTCATGTTAAAAACGATGTTTTGTATAAAGAGTTAAAAACGATTCTTAGAGAAAAAAATAAATATGGAAGCGCTGCGGCAAACGCCAAAAAAAAGATTTTGCTGGAATTTGTCTCCGCAAACCCGACGGGTCCTTTACACATAGGACATGGCAGAGGCGCGGCGATAGGCGATTCTATCGCAAGGATTTTAAAGCATTTGGGATATAGCGTCTCAAAAGAATATTATTTAAATGATGTAGGAAACCAAATGCTTGTTTTGGCAAATTCCGTTGAAATTCGTTACAAGCAGCTTAAAGGCGAAAAGCTTGAGTTTCCTGCGGATCATTATCAAGGCGATTATATAGTTGATATTGCTAAAAGGCTTATTGCTGGAGGCGGGAAAATTGAAGAAATAGATTTTAGAAAAGAATCCGTAAAAGATATTTTAAAAACAATAAAAGACGATTTAAAAGATTTTGCCGTTGAGTTTGACAATTGGTTTTATGAAGAAACAATTGCATCGGTTAAAGATAAGAACGGCAAAACTGACGTTGATAAAGATTGCCGGTATCTTTTAAAAAAAGGCGACGCTTATGAAAAAGACAATGCTTTATGGCTTGCTTCAACAAAATTTGGCGACGATAAAGATCGAGTTTTAAAAAGAAGCGACGGCAGATATACTTATTTGGCTTCAGATGTCGCGTATCACAAGAGTAAATTTGAAAGAGGTTTCAATAAACTCATAAATCTTTGGGGAGCGGACCATCATGGTTATGTCGCAAGAATTAAAGCTTGTGTTCAGATGTTTGGTTTTAGTAAAGAAGATCTAGATATTATTTTATATCAGCTTGTTTCGCTTGTACGCAACGGTCAGCCTGTTGCAATGTCAACAAGAAGCGGGGAGTTTATCACGCTAAAATCCGTTGTTGACGAAGTAAGCAAAGACGCCTGCAGATTTTTCTTTTTGCTTCGCGCGCCGGATTCCCAATTAGAGTTTGATTTAGAGCTTGCCAAAAAACAATCTAGCGAAAACCCTGTTTTTTACGTTCAATACGTAAACGCAAGGTGTAACTCTATTTTAAAAGAGGGTAAAAACAGAGCGGATGTTGTTAGCGACAATGAAAAAGTAAATTTTGATTTGCTTAACTTAAAAGAAGAAAGAGATTTAATAAAGCAGCTTGCCGCGTTTTATGATACGTTGGCATTGTCAGAAAAGACAATGAGTCCGCATCACTTTACGGCGTACTTAATGGAACTTGCAGATATTTATCATAAATTCTATGAGAAATGCAGAGTTTTAACAGACGACGACGCTCTTGCTTCGGCAAGGCTTAAGTTGATTGAAGGCGTTATGATAATAATTCGGACAGGTCTTGGTTTGCTTGGAGTTTCTTCTCCGGACAAAATGTAGGATATAGTTTTTATCATCGCAACTTGTAGAGCATGTATTAAGAAACGCGACGTATATTGTGCGGCAAGGCGGGTTAGTCGCCGATCTCATCCTGCGTATTTGCGAGAAAATTTGCTGCGAGGTAATATGCGTAAACTGGTTTCAGCTATTTTCGCAATAGCGCTTTTTCTATTGCCGCTTTTTGCAGACATTTCTGTTACGCCTTATGGCGCTGCAGAAACGGTTTCAGGCAGTTGTTTTCTTTTAGATGCAGGAGATGAAAAGTTTATAGTCGATTGCGGTCTTTTTATGTCTGATAGCGACAATAAAGGCGTGAAAAACTTTGCTTTAGAAGAATTTTCAAATTTTAATATTCCAAAAGAGCTTATAGACGCAAGAGATCTTTTTTTAACGCATGCCCATTTAGACCACAGCGGCAGAATTCCTCTTCTTATATATGAAGGTTTCAAAGGCAAAATTTACTCTACAAAAGCCACAAAAGAGTTGACCCTTGCGCTTTTTAAAGAAAGAAATGGTTTTGATTTGATAAAAAGAAAATGGTTCTGGTCGGAAAGCCAATATGAGAAAGCTGAAGATAAAAACAGCACTGTAGCCGCGCATTGGACTGACGAATGTAAGAGAAGTATTAAATCTATAGCTTATTCAAAAGATGGCGCATTGCTAAAGGATTTAGAAAAAGACGGAAGAGTTAAATTTTTGTTATGTAAAAATTGCTGTGAGAGAGAAGCTGAAAAAATAGCTGAAAGATTTGTTACTGTACATTATAATGAAGAGATAAAGATTTCAGACAAGTTAAAAGTGAAGTTAATAAATGCGGGGCATATTCCGGGATCCGCTAGCGTTATTTTCAGCGCTGACAAAGAGAAGGTTCTATTTTCTGGAGATTTGGGAAGCGGTTATTCAAAATTCAACGGCGAGTTTGAAATACCAGAGTCTGCTGATTTAATTTTTATGGAGGCTACTTACGGGGGCAAAGTTAATAACAATGTTGTCGGCGAGTATGAACTGTTCAGAAAAGATTTAAAAAATGCTTTGGAATCAGGGAAGACTGTTTGGATTCCGGCGTTTGCTTTAAACAGGACGCAGGAAGTTTTATATGAGTTAAAACTTATGCAGGACAATGGATATATATCAACAAAAGTTCCGATTTATTCACTGTCACCTTCGGCAAATGCGATAACGTCTTTGTATCAGAAAGAGGTTTCAAAGAAAGAAGATGAAGCGCAGGAATATAGCGAAGGCGAGTGGTTTTTGGACGGCGTATACCAAAAACAATCTATTCTTCCCGAAAATACAAGATTACAGATGATAAGAACTTATAACATGCAGATGATTTTATTTTCAGCAAGCGGTAATATGGATAAAGGCAAATCTGAACAGCTTGCGCCAATAATGCTATCCGATAAGAATGTTTTTGTGATGATAGTAAATTATGTAGAGCCTTTAAGTTCGGCAGGACTTATCTTGCAAAATAAAAAACCTCGTTTCGGTATAAAAAAACTTGCCGCAAAAGTAAAAAGGTACAATGCGTTCTCAGATCATGCGGATTTTGAAATGCTTCAAAAATGGTTATCAAAGCAAAGTAAAGGCACAAAAATATATGTAATACATTCAAATAAACAAAATACGTTTCAAACTGTTGGGCTTTTACGGGAAAAAGGCTGGACCGGAGCAAACGGCGCAAAACTTGGAGAAACAGCGCGTTAGATATGTTTAAAAAAATACCCTCAAGAAAAATACCGGATAAAAATTTAAAATATAGTTTTATTATAACTTTATGTTTTATTGCAGCGGTTGTCTGCGGGTATTTTATTAGAGATTTAAATTATTCAAGAGAGTATCTATTGCAAAAAGCGAACAAATATTATTCTAATGAACAACATTTCCGCGCGGCAAGATATTTTACTAAGGTTATAAAATTAAATGTTTCGGGTCCGGAAGTCTATAAAAAATACGGTATTTCTCTTTTGAAGTTGGGTAACTATGCTTTAGCATCGCAATACTTTGGACTTGCTTCATCTATTGATTCATACGATGACGACTCTTACTATTTTCTTGGAGACGCTTTGTACCGAAAGCTTCAGAGCCGGGCGATAAAGAGACTTTCTTGCAAGCTGTGGAATATATTGAAAAAGGCATAGAGTTAAATCCAGATTCGGAAAAATTATATTTGTTGGCTGGTTTATGTCTCCGAGCAGTCGGGCTTTATGAAAAAGCTAGAGATTTTTACAATAAAGCTTTGACGTCTAATAAATTCAACAAAGCCGGTTTTTACAATTTAATCGGCAATACTTTTGATGAAGAAGGTAATTATAAAAAGGCGGCGGCGTATTACGAAAAAGCAAGCAAGTATGACAATTCGTTTGTTGCGGCGTTTTGTAATATGGGAGACATGTTTGTGAAAATGAACGATTATGAATCAGCTTTGCAAAACTATCAAAAAGCCTTAGAAATTGACGGAAAATTTATAGTTCCGTATATAAAAATTGCAAGTCTTTATTACTATAAAGATGATTTTGCAAAATCTTCCCGGGAAGCTTTAAAAGCGTTAAAAATAAATACGGCGGATAATGAAGCCAATTATATTCTTGGAATGTCGTATAAAAAGCTTGGCAAATATAAAGAAAGTTTAGAGTATTTTAAAAAAGCGGCATTTTATGGAAACGATAAAGCTGTAAAAGAAATTAAGAGGCTGAATGTTTTATAATAAAAAATATCTGTTTTTTATTATCGCTTATTTAATGAATCTTGTTTTATGTTTTTTCATTAACAGTCATTTCATTTTTTCAGGGATAGATTTTAATTTAATTTTAGGCTCGGTTATAATTTACGGAATCATATTGATTTTTTGTTTTGTCGACGCTCTGACGTTGTTATACTCGGTTAAGTTTTTTAGATGGATATTTAAATTAAAAACTAACAATTTTGCGACAAAATTTTTATGGAACGTTTTTGCCGGGCTTGTTTATTTGCTTATGGTAATTATTTTTATTAAGGTTACGGAATATTAGATGAAGTATGATTTTGAAGTAAAACCTGTTTTTACAAAGAATCCAGAAAATTTAGTTTTTCTAGATATTGAAACGACTGGGCTTGATCCAGCAAAAGGCGCAAAGATAATAGAGATTGCCATGCTTAAAACCGTAGATGGGGATGAGCATAGATATGAAAGTTTTGTAAATCCTGGCTTTTCTATGCCTGAAGATTGTTCCAAAGTGCATTGTATATATGATGATATGGTTAAAGACGCTCCTTTTTTTAAATGCATTGCAAAAGACGTTATTTCCTTTATAGGGAACGGAATTGTTGTGTGCCATAATGTTTCTTTTGATTTACTTTTTGTCTGTAAAGAACTTTCCCAAGCGGACGTTCTTTTAAAAAATATTTTTTACGTTGATACTTTGAAACTTGCACGGCGGTATTTTAATTTTGAATCCAACAAGCTTGGCAGAATTGCAAACGCCATGGGCATAGAAGTCGAGCTGAGCCACAGAGCGATGTCTGACGTTGTTACAATGAAAAAAGTTGCTAAGCGACTATTTGCCGATATGTATAGAAAGGATATAGATATAATACAACCGTTAGTATACGAATACAAACAAATACGAGTTGTAAAAGTTTGTAAATAAACGTAGATGAAGGCTAAAATCTATCGCGGTATGTGATAAATATGCCGTTGGGGCTTGCGTATTATGCTCAAGTTTAAATACTGGTCCTGACGGATAGTTTAATCTAACGTCGCGACGTTTGTTGTTATACAATTTTAACTCTTTGATGCCAATGCATATATGTGAAATTCGTAAAGTTTGGTACATAGGCGGGCTATTTATGAAAAGATAGTAAATAGTAAAATATAAGAAAATACGCTTAAGGTTAACATTAAAAATAAAAACTTGACAAAATATAGTAAAATAAGTAAAATTATGGCGTAAAAAGATAATTAAAAATAAAGAAGAATAAAAAATGGAAACAATACAGAGCCATTTAAATAAGCAAATAATGGATATTAAAGAACTTTCCCAATATTTGGGAATAGGAAAGTCTAAAATTTATAGTTTAATAAGAATGAAAAAAATTCCCGCTTCAAAAATAGGAAGGCAATACAGATTCTCAAAAGATATAGTAGATTCTTGGCTTAGAGATAAAATAATTACCAAAAAAGAAAACGCTTTACAGCAAAATGCAGTTCCGGTAAACTCCGGCGTGGATAAATAACTCAAGTTACACTACAGGAGGCGTAAAATGGCGGAAAAAGTAGAAAAGGTTGGAGTAAAGAGAGAGTCTGGATATCTCTATTTTATTGACAAACAGGGCGATGTCTCAAGAGCTTTAATGGCAAGAGGCGGGAAAAAAGGCGGGAAACCTTCAAAAGTAACAAAAGTAGGGCTTAAGAAAGAAAAAGGTTATCTGTACTTCATTGACAAGCAGGGCGACGTCTCAAGATCAATTATGAGCAGAGGCGGTAAAAAGAAGACTAAAAAAACCGCTGAAAAGAAAATCGTAAAGAAAGTTGCGAAAAAAAAACAGTTAAGAAAACCGTAAAGAAGGGTAAAAGAAGATAGGTTTTGACGCATCATTTCGTCGTTATTAAGGGCTTCGGCAAAAACCGAAGCCCTTTTCTGTTTGACACCGCAAAGGTTTTTAGATATAATAATTAAACTGTAAATAGCGGAAAGAGGATTTCAAAATGAAAAGAACGTATCAACCAAACAAGGATAGAAGAAAGAAAAAAATAGGCTTTATGGCAAGAATGGCTACTCCCGGAGGGAGAAAAGTTTTGAGCGCGCGCAGAAGAAAAGGACGCAAAACGATTTGCGCGTAAGTCTTTATGCAGACTAAAAAAAGGAAAACTTTTTCAATCGGTTTATCCGATGATAAATCAAGTAAGAAGAAGTTTTCTTTTGCGTATTTTGAGCGGCTTCATATCCAAAGCGATTTCAACAAAGTATTTAAAAACGGCTTAAGGCTTGAAAGCAAAGCCATAAGAATTTTAGCTTATATAAGGAAAGATGGACAAAATGTAAGACGACTCGGACTTATAACTCCAAAGAGAGTAGGCATGGCGGTTGCAAGGAACAGAACTAAAAGAAGGCTGAGAGAAATTTTTAGGACTAATAAACATTTGTTGAAACTGAGTTTGGATTTGATTTTTATTTTAAAGCCGGAAACGGCATCGCTTGATTACAAAAAACTTGAAGGTGTTATTTTGGTTTTATTAAAAAATGCCAAGCTTTATTCAGTTTCGGAGTAGCGCTATGAGATTTTTCGCTCTTTTTCTTATCAAGTGTTATAAGCTTGTTTCCAAAGTTCTACCTGCCAGATGTCGTTTCTATCCGAGCTGTTCTACATATGCTTATCAGGCTATAGAAGCGTATGGGTTTTTTAAGGGATCTTTCCTAGCCTTTAAAAGAATTATACGATGCAATCCTTTTTACGATAGCGGATTAGACCCTGTTCCCGTATTTAAGAAGAAAAAATAATAAAATAAAAAGGAAGTTTATAATGCAGAAGAATTCCATGTTATTTATAGTTTTATCAGCGGCCGTAATTTTCGGCTGGTACTTTTTTATTGCTCCGCAATCTAAACAAGCAAATCAAATTCTAGCTCAAGGTCAGTCGGAAAAGAGAGAATATTCAAGCTCAATGGTTGCTAAAAATAATCAAATTCAAGATGAAAACTCTCAACTTGTCGAGGAAGAAAAGATAAATATTGAAACGGAAAAATATAAGGCGGTTTTAACAAACAAAGGAGCCGCTGTGCTTAGCTGGTCTGTTAAAGAAAAAAACGGCGAGTGGGTGGATTTGGTTTTTCATGGTTCGTCTCCTGTTATGGCAAGTTTCCCGGGATCGGTTTATAAAATTGTTTCTAAATCCGTCGATAGAATAGTTTTTGAGTACGCGTCTAAAGAAGGCTGGAAAATTACTAAGACGTATAATTTATCTAACTCATACATGCACAACTTAAATATTTCTGTTGAGAAATACGCTTCGCTTGTAGTTCCTGAAATAGCTCTTGAATGGGGTCCGGGTTTGGGAACTGATAGTAAAGAAGCAAAAGAAAATGTTTCTTTATCCAGAGCTTTGGCGTACGCAGCGGACAAACCGTATAAACTTAAAAAACTTAAAACCGACTTTGAACTTGCTTCTTCTTACAAGTGGGCGGCGGTGGACAACAGATATTTTCTTGCCGCATTTATCCCTGAAAAATCGTCAGATTTTGACAAGATTATTCCTTCAAGACTTGATAAAAAACATCCTTATTCTGTAACTATGACTGCGACTGTCCCTCAAAACCTAGATAAAAAAGAGTACTCTGTTGACTTTTATTTAGGTCCTAAAGGATACACATATTTAAAGAGTTATAATTTAGGTCTTGAAAAAACCGTTGATTTTGGTTTTTTTGGATTTTTAGGAAAAATAGCTTTTGCCGTTTTAATGTTCTTCTATAAAATTACATATAATTATGGTTGGGCTATAATTATGATAACTGTTGTCATACAGATTTTAGTTTTTCCCTTAACGTTGAAGAGTTTAAAATCCGCAACTGCAATGAAACGTATACAGCCTCTTATAAAAGATATTCAGACAAAATATAAAAGCGAACCTCAAAGGCTTCAGGCGGAAATGTTGAACATTTATAGAACAAAAAAAGTTAATCCTTTAGGCGGCTGTCTGCCTATGCTTTTACAGCTTCCTATTTTTTGGGCATTCTTTACAATGCTAAGAAATGCTTACGAGCTTAGAAATGAAGGTTGGATTTTGTGGGTTAAAGACTTGTCGGCTTCGGATCAATTTATGCATTTGGGAGATTTTAGCGTTAATCTTCTTCCATTGCTGATGGGTATAGGAATGTTTTTCCAGCAAAGAATGACCATGTCGGTTTCTAATCCTATGCAGAAGAGAATGATATATTTAATGCCTATTATATTTACGTTTATGTTTTGGTCTTTTCCGTCGGGGCTTGTTATATATTGGATTACTAACAGCGTAATTTCAATGATAGAACAGTATTTCATAATAAAAGAAGACGAAGTTAAGGTTAAGCGTTCTTAAAGCAGTCGGTCTGATTTTAATGAATTACAGGAGCGAAAGGAATGTTGGGAATTGAGTTTAAAGGCAAGAATGTTAAAGACGCTATAGACGCTGGATTAGCCGAGCTTGGTTGCAACAAAGAAGATGCCGTAATAAGAATTGTCAACGAAGGATCAACTGGTCTTTTTGGTCTTGTGGGAGCAAAGCCTGCGATTGTTCTTATATCTGTTGAAAAATCAAAATGTAATATTAAAACTACCGTAAATACGCAAGTTGACCAAAATAAAGCATGCAAAAAAGCGAAGCTTTTTTTGTCCGAGCTTTTAAATAAAATAAATGTCAAAATTTCAAGAATTGAAACGTCTTTTAAAGACGATATATAAATATAAATATTTCTACATTTCAAGAATTGAAACGTCTTTTAAAGACGATATAATAAATATAAATATTTCTACGGACGACGGCGATTTTGTTATAGGCAAAAACGGGCAAACTTTGGATTCTTTGGAATATTTGGTTCAGATAATTGTAAATAAAGAGCTTAATTCCAAACTGAAAGTAGATTTAGAGTGTGAAAACTATAAAAGAAAGCAAAAAGATAAATTAAAAATCTTAACTGACAAAGCCATAGATTATGTTAACCGTACGGGCAAAATATACCGCTTTGAACCTATGAACGCTAAAAAGAGAAAAATAATTCATTTTAATTTTATCAAACTGTTTTTAACTTTACCTGATACGTAAAATTTGTAAAATTCTGATGCAGTCGCGCAAGCATAACAATGTCTTCCAAATTCCGCGAGGAGTTTTTATTGGAATATAGTCTTCAAAAGATAAATCAGGTGGAAAATCATTACAAAAATTTACATTTTTGGTAGCGGTAACGCAATTTATTAGCCAAAATGTATCATTTACTAGACAAATGAAGTTTGGCGTGGTATAAGGAGGTGTTATTAAATGTTGAAGAAATTAACAAGTGTATTATTAGCGCTAGCGTTGTTGGTTTCATTAATTCAGTCTAGCTTTGCGCAACAAGATTTTACCGTCGATCAGGGATGTCCGTCTGTTGTTGGTCAAGGAGAGACTTCTGCTGATGATCATCAGCTT
>JAITND010000036.1 GCA_031290625.1 Endomicrobium sp.
TCTAAAGAGAATGTAGGAACAGAGTTTATAATTACGTTTGCCAAAACGCAATCGCCGAAATGGTTTGCAGACAAGATAGAAATAAAGAAAGGCGATACGGTAGTAATATTAGATGATGACCCGTTGATGTATAAAATATGGAAAGAGAAATTGAAAAAGTACGATAAAGAGATAACATTAAAGTTTTTTAAGAAAGGACTGGAAGCATTAAAATATTTAAAGTCATTGGAAAATAAAGAGAAAGCGTTTTTAATAGCAGATTATGAGTTACAACAAGATATAAACGGAATAGACGTAATAGAGGGAGCGGGAATGAAAGATAGACATGCGTTAGTTATAAGCGCGTATTTGTCAGACATAAAAGATTTTAGTAAAAAAAGCGAGTATCTTAAAATGTTTCACAAGAGCGACATAGTTAATATTCCAGTGGAACTTATTGATGGAAAACTATAACGCAATTAAAATATAAGCTTTCTTATTCAACACAACGGAAGAATAAACTTTGCCAAGATTATTATATTGAACAGGTTTATTGAAGACATTTCAAATATTTCTAATTGTTGAGACACGCACAACATCTTTCTCATAATGAAACTGTAAAATACTCTTCGTTTAGTCATAAAATCACCATTCCTTTATTTAGTTGTCAAATAGAAAATCGTAAGCGCAAAAATAATCAAAAAATAAAACCACAGAATAGTTTTTGAAAATAGTATTCTCAATAAGCCGAATTTTTTATCTTTTTTTGTAGTGTATTTGCATGTTGGCATTTCATACGCTTTTACAACGTTTATATTTTTCAATCCAGCGACATCGTTATAAATACCTCTAAATTTTCTTTCCCGTTGTAAATAATACGCACCTAAAATCCATAAAATCATTGTAGGTAGTATAGAAATCAATAAAATCTTTGAGGATTTATCAGTAGCAGATAGCAGTTGTTAATAAAATTACTAATTCTTTTATTTTAAAAGAGTTTTCATTCAAGCGTGATATTGTATTCTGAAATAAACTCCAGATGTTGTTGCTTTTCTGCATTCATTGTTTTACCTCTCAAAAAATCAATCTTATATTAAAATACAAAATAATAATACTTTTGTCAATGTATATTGTATTTTTATAAATTGTATGCTATTTATTATACTTAAGATTATAAAGACGGCGGGTATAGAGTTATAAGATTAGCCGATATTTAAAATAACAAAATTTCTTTCATGGATTGTATATTTTATTACGCGTCCGATTACAAGAAAAACCGATACCTATTGTAAGATAATGATATTTTATTATCTTCTCGCGGAACTATTTTTAAGGTTGCAATTTACTATAAATACGGCTCACCATATGGCTTCTTAACTTGTATCAGATTAAACCCTGAACTTAATAGCTCTGTCAATTATATTGCCGCATATTTAAGACATAAAGAAAATAGTATAATACAAAATGCAAAAAATGTTAAAGAGATGAGCGATAAAAAGCCAAAAATACAATTAAAACTTTCTGATATTTACAATATAGAAATTCCAATCGTTTCAAGCAAAATTCAAAAAGAGATTGATAAGTTGTCTTCCGAAGCAACAAGTTTGTTAAAAAAGAGCATTCAGAAAACAAAAGAAATAGAAGATATAATAAAGTCCATGTAGAATGCAGATTTAATGATAGTCTGCAAAGGATTGTTTATGATAGAAAAAGTAAAAACACCTACAAGAGAAGAATTAAATTATGCTTTAGTGGAAGATACTCGTCCTCCGATATATACTGCAATGAAATATTGGGGCAAAAAACCTCACAATATTTGGAGGAAGTATATTGAAAATTATACGTCAGAAAACGGTATCTATTTAGACCCCTTTGCTGGGAGCGCAACGAGCGCGTTTGAAGCAGTAAAAGCCAATCGTAAAGTTATTGCGTTTGATTTAAATCCGTTGACATCTTTTATTATTGAAGTTTTTTCTTCTGACTTTAATAAAAAGACTTTTATGTTAGAAGTGAATAAAATCATTTCTTCTGTTAAAGCCGACTCTATATATCAGAAATATTTTATGACAAAGTCTTGCGATAACAATAAAGAATTAGAAGAAGTTGTATGTTTTAAGTGGGACGCGAATAAGATGTATGAAGTTGGCATACAGAGAAATACTAATAACGGTAAAAGACCTGTTCGCTATATAGCGAAACCTTCTAATGAAGATATAAGTATTGCGAGTTCAATGAAAGATATTGATATCTCATTTTGGTATCCAAATAATCCATTCCCTCTTTCACCGTCGTTTCCCGCAAGTTTTTTGCAGTCAATAGTCGGTAATAATTTTTCTAATCTATGGACGAAGAGAAATTTATATCTATTAGCAAAAATTTTTGACGAGATTTTGAAATATTCCGACGATAACTTAAAGAAACAACTTCTTTTTGGATTTATACAGACATTGCACTTATGCTCAAAAATGTCAGTTCCAAGAAGAGAAGAGGCTAAGAGACCTTTTTCTACAAGCTGGGGGCGTTCTGCATATCTTTGTTCTGCGCGGCAGATGGAAATGAATCCTCTAATGGTTTTTCAAAGCAGTTGTTTAGGAAAACAATCAGTTGAAAGTTCATTATCTTCAATCATTTCTTATCTTGGGAAAAAGCCTAAAATAACAAATGTTAGTATGAGTAATAAAAACAAAAATAAACTTTCTGGCTTTGATATTAAATATGGCGTGGTTGATATAAATACTATTCTTGATTATATACCTGAAAATAGTATTGATTTTATTTTGACAGACCCGCCTTATGGCGGATTAGTTCAGTATCTTGACTTGTCGTTAATTTGGCTTAGTTGGCTGACAAAATATGACAATAAATATCAAGCAAACGTAAATGCTGAAATAACAATAAAAAAAGGAATATTTGATATTGAAGTTTATAAAAACCGTTTTACAACTGCCCTTAAAAACATTTATAAGTTGTTAAAACAAGATGGTAAAATAGTTTTTACTTTCCACAATAAAGAGCTTAAAATTTGGAATGCGTTTTTGAAATCCTTAACTCTTGCAGGTTTCAAAATTGAAAAAGTCATACATCAGCACAATAGAAGAACCGGTGAAGCAAATGTTGCTAATCCTTACGGCACATCGGCGACAGATTTTTATATCCGTTGTGTAAAGTCAACAATAACAAATTTAAATACGGATAAAGGCGAATTTGAACATTTTGTAATCACAAAAACAATAGAAATAATTGCTTTAAGAAATGAACCAACTCCCTATCAATTTTTATTTAACGGTATTTTAGCTGAAATCTCAAGCGGCGGTTTTGATTTAGAGGATTTTGATACAAATATAGAAACTATATTGAATAAGCAGATAAATAAAATATTTAAAGTTGGTGGAAATACCGATAATAAAGCAGGCAATTATTGGTGGTTTGTTAATCCAAATGATTATATTAAATACCCAGATAGATTATTAACCGACAGGGTTGAAGATAGTATCATTGCGTTGCTCCGTAGAAAAACAGCGGTAAGTTTTGATGATGTCTTGGGCGATATTTTTCAGCGTTATCCAAATGGGTTAACTCCTGATATTAAATCAATAGATAAAATATTAAAAAAATATGCGGTTCAATCTGGCGGCAAGTGGCTATACAACTATGTTGAAATGGAAAGCAATTTTACAAAACACACAGAAATGCTCTCTTTGCTTACAGAGATAGGACATAAATTAGGTTTCAAAGTTTTCATTGGGAAAAGAGAACAATCAGAAAAATATGGGGATAAATTTTTGTCACAATTACAAGATTTTACCAATATAGATTTTCTAAAACTTGATAAAGATAAATCTGACAGAATTTCTATGATAGATATGCTTTGGATAGATAAAAATAATATCAAATATATTATTGAGGTTGAAAATACTACTAAATTTACTTCTGCTATTCAGAGAGCCTCAAATGCAGATATAAATATACAAAAACTTATGGTCGCGCCAGATAATAGAAAAGAAGAATTCCTCAATATAAACGACCCTCTTTTTATTGATAATTTCAAACGCTATAATTGGAAATATATTTTTTATAGCGACATAGTAAATATGATGTCTCTTCGTAAAATAGATTTAAAAGCAATTTCTATGTTTTCAAAAGAGTTTTAATCAATATGTACGGAAAGATAGATAGAAGAAATAAACTAAATGATTTAACGGGCAAGGAATGGCTTAAACTAACAAAAAGTTTCTGGCTTTCTGAAAAATGTGTTGACGACAAGGATGCATTTAAACACCCTGCGCCATTTTTAATAAAAGACATAATGAAGTTAATAGGTCTTTTTACGAAAAAAGGCATGGTTGTTTTAGACCCTTTTTGCGGTAGTGGAACGACGCTGATTGCCGCAAATAATTTACAAAGAGTTGGTATAGGCGTAGATTTAAATCAAAAATACAAACAATTGGCAAAAAGCCGTTTGAGAAAAAAACATTTTATAGAAAACAAAGATTACTATTACAAAATTGGCGACGCCAATGATGTTTTAGAAACATTAGAAAAAGTTGACTATATCGTTACATCTCCGCCATATCACAATATATTAAAAAATAAAGGCGGTGGATTAAGAACTGCAAACAGCAAAGGATTTAGAACAGGTAGCCGAATAGGAATAGAATATTATTCTGATAACTCCAATGATTTGGGAAATAAAAAATCATATTCTGAGTTTTTATCTTCATTCCAAGAGATAATGAGTAAATGTTTTTCAGTCCTAAATCAAGGCAAATATGCAAGTATTATCATAAGTGATTTTACTGTTAGTAAAGAAGAGATTTGCGTCCAAAAAGATATCGTTGATTGTATGTTAAAATGTGGCTTTGATTTTGTAGGAACGACTGTATTACTTCAAGATAATAAACCGCTGTATCCTTTTGGCTATCCTTATGCATATAAAATAAATCATATGCACCAAAATATAATAAATTTTATGAAGCCGAAGAAATCAAAAATTTAAAATTGCGAGGTTTATATATGGAGAACTATCTTAACTTAAACGGTAAGTCTGGTTTGAGGCTTATGAAATAGGCGAAACTTATATTTCTGTAAAATTTAAAAATACATCAAAGATATATAAGTATAGCTATCAATTTGCAGGGGTAAATCAAAAAATATAGGGTTTGTAAATTATAGGAAAGCAGAACCATAAAAATTTACGCATCTAAACTTTAATATGCTGAAAGATATTTGGGATTTTCGCATAGAAGATTCATATTAAATTTTGTTGACACGCCTATTATTTATTTTCTAATGCTTTTTTTACGGCAGCTGAAATACGTTTTCCGTCAGCAGCTCCGCTTACCGCCGCTATAGCAGTTTTCATAACTACGCCAAAACTTTTGTCTTGAGATGCGTTCGCAACCGCTTTAATTTTATTAAATAATTCTTCGTCAGACATTTCGGCTGGAAGATACTGTTTTATAACCTTTACTTCATTCCGCTCTTTTTCAACAAGATCTTGCCTTCCGCATTTCTCAAAACTTTCTATGGATTCTTTACGCTTCTTTATTTCGCTTCGTAGCGCTTTTAACACTTCTTCATCGGTTATTTTAATATTTTTCATGTCGCGTATATTTATTTCATTAAGAATGCTTCTTACAACATTCAATTTATCCATATCCTGCGCTTTCATGTAAGCAGTCAAATCTGACTTTAATCTTTTTATCATTTCTGTGTCAGTCATCTTAGTCTCCGCGCTACAGTATTAGTATATTGCCTTCTTTAATGTTCAATTGTTTTGCTCTTCCAGCGCTTAATTCTATAACTGCGTCTACTTCCGCGGGGGATGGGTATAGTTTTAAATTTTTTTCTGGAACTCCCGGCTCTGGTTTTACATTTTCAGTAACGCCGACAATTATATTATTTTGCACCCACACAATATCTAATGGAAATTTCATGCCTCTCATCCAAAAGGACGCTTTTCGCGGTTTATCAAAGAAAAATATCATGCCGTCAAAAGGTATTTTGTCTCTCCAAGAAAGTCCTTTTATTATTGTCTCTCGTTTCTTTGCGACGAGCAATTTCAGACTTTGACTGTTTATCTTTGCATTTAATGTTTCGCCGTCGACATATTTATTGATATCTGGTTTGTTGATTAAGGCGCTAGGGATAGAGACGTGCCTATTGTATGTTTTAGCATAGGAATTTACGCTAAAAAACGTTTGCGTCAAAATAACGACAATTAAACACCTCAAGATAAATTTTCTCATAACTTAATTATACAAAATTTAGAAATTTTGTATCCCAATATACTACAATCTCTTGAAATAAGTTAAATTTAACGCTACAATTCTATTCTAGCACTGTTGTGATGCGAATGCTAGAAATGGGGCGTTGCTAAAAATACAGGAAGGGACTAATGAATGCGTCAGATATCTCTTGAAGTCTTAAAAGAAAGAAAGACAAAGATATTAAGCGCAGTTATACACCGTTATATAAAGACAGGCAAACCTGTGGGATCAACCGTACTTATAGATGAGTATAATGTTTCTCTCTCTCCCGCAGCCGTTAGAAATGTTATGGCGGAACTTGAAGGAGAAGGGTTTTTAATGCACCCTCATACTTCAGCCGGAAGAATACCTACAGACAAAGGATACAGATCTTACGTAGACAAACTGTTGAAACTGCAAAGTCTTGCCATAGAAGAGGAAGAAAGAATAAGAAAAGAGTACGAGCAAAAACACAAAGAAATAGAATCTCTTCTTTCGGAAACCTCGCGTATTTTATCAGGGCTTTCCCAGTATGCTGGTTTTGTAATGGCTCCGCAAACCCAATATGACGAGATAAAAAACATTGAGCTTGTACAAATTTCAAACGACGAGTTGCTAATAGTATTGCTTACTCAAAGCGGAGTAATCAAGCATAAAAGAATAGAAGCTTCTCTTTCTCATGGAGAAATAGCAAAACTTAGAAATTTTTTAAACGATAAATTAAGAGGCGTTTCTGTAGCTCAAGTAAACAAAAAGATAGTCTCTGAAATAAAAGAGTTTAAACAGCGGGAAGAAGATATTTTAAAAGCGGTTGAAAAGATAAGCGATGTTTTCTACAACATACAAGACGATATATATATAGACGGAGCATTTAACGTAGTTTCATTGCCTGATTTTAATGATTTTGAGCGGGTTAAGTCGTTGATAAAATTTAATGAAAATAAAGATAAATTTATGGAAGTAATAAGCAAAGATTTTACCGGCAGCGGAATCAATGTGAAAATAGGTTCTGAAAACGCCATTGCCGAACTTAAAGATTTAAGCGTTATAACTACGGTATACAGAAATGGCAGCAGAGCCGTTGGCGTTTTGGGAATTATAGGTCCCAAACGAATGGAATACAAAAAGATGATGTATCTTGTAAGCAGAGCGTCTGAGATGCTAAACAAGTTTTTTAAAGATATGAAAAAATAAGCGATACGGGAGGGGCAATTTGGAAAACGGTAAAGAAACCACAAATGAACAAAAGCCGGATAACAACGGCTGCGATTGTCGCGGCGGCGCAAGAGATGAAAAAATCTCCGAGGTTGAAGTTTTAAAACAGTCTGTTGACGAACAAAAAACTTTGGCTCAAAATTATTACGACCAACTTGTAAGGCTTAAAGCTGATTTTGACAATTTCGCAAGACGTTCAGAAAAAGAAAAAAAGGATTATCTGGATTGTGGAAAGGAAAAAATTCTTGTAAAACAAATAGCAATTGACGACGTTTTGCAACACGCTCTAAAAAGCGCCAAAACCGGAAACAATATGGATAGCATAATTGTAGGTCTTGACATGATAAACAAAGAGTTTGCGAAGATGCTTAAAGAAGAAGGCGTTGAAGAAATACAATGCGAAAAGTTTGATCCTAACGTTTGCGAAGCTTTAGATTATGTTGAAAGCGGCGAAGAAGACGGAAAAATTTTAGAGGTATATCAAAAGGGTTACAAGATGAATGGCAAGTTGATAAGGACTGCCAAAGTTAAAGTCGCTAAAAACGACGAAAAATCAGAAGAAAAAAAAGAAAATTAACTATAGGGGGATTATATGGCAAAAATTATTGGTATTGATTTGGGAACTTCAAATTCTGCAGCCGCTGTTATGGAAGGCGGTAAGACTACTCTTATTCCTTCTGCGGAAGGAACTACTCTTGGAGGAAAAGCTTTTCCTTCTTACGTCGCTTTTACAAAAGATGGACAGCTTTTAGTTGGAGAACCTGCAAGAAGACAGGCTGTTACAAATCCTGAAGGCACAATCAGCGCTTTCAAAAGAAAAATGGGAACTGATTATAAATATAATGTAAATGGGAAAGAATTTACGCCTCAGCAGCTTTCAGCTTTTATTCTTCAAAAGATAAAGAAAGATGTTGAAGCGTATTTAGGCGAATCTATTTCTAAAGCGGTTATTACGGTTCCTGCATATTTTAACGATAACCAGAGACAGGCTACAAAAGACGCGGGTGCGATAGCTGGTCTTGAAGTTGTAAGACTTGTCAACGAGCCTACGGCGGCTTCTCTTGCTTACGGTATAGACAAAGTCGGCAAAGAGCAAAAAATATTAGTGTTTGACCTTGGCGGCGGTACGCTTGACGTAACCATAATGGAAATGGGCGCTGAAGGAACTTTTGAAGTTCTCTCAACTTCAGGCGACACGCAGCTTGGCGGAACCGACATGGACAATGCTTTGATAGACTACATTGCCGAAGATTTTAAGAAAGCAAACGGCATAGATTTACGCAACGATAAAATGGCTGTCCAGCGTTTAAAAGAAGCTGCAGAAAAAGCAAAAATTGAGCTTTCAAACGTTTTGGAAACCGACGTAAATCTTCCTTTTATTACTGCGGACGCGTCAGGACCTAAACATTTAACGCTTAAGCTTACAAGAGCTACTCTTGAAAACCTTGTAAGGCCTATCGTTGAAAGATGCAAAACCTCAATAGATCAAGCTATAAGCGATGCAAAACTTACGGCTGATACTGTTACGAAGATAATTTTGGTTGGCGGACCTACAAGAATGCCTATTGTTCAGAAATTTGTTGAAGATTGCGTAAGCAAAAAGGTAGAACGCGGAATAGATCCTATGGAATGCGTATGTTTCGGAGCTGCTGTGCAAGCCGCTGTTTTGACGGGCGACGTGAAAGACATCCTTCTTTTAGACGTAACTCCGCTTACTTTAGGTCTTGAAACTATGGGCGGCGTAAGGACTCCGTTAATAGACAGAAATACTACGGTTCCTGCGAAACGTTCTCAAATATTCTCAACGGCTGCAGACAATCAGTCCAGCGTAGAAATTAACGTTTTACAGGGCGAAAGACCTATGGCGAAAGACAACTTGTCTCTTGGCAGATTTATGCTTGACGGCATACCGCCTGCGCCAAGAGGATTGCCTCAGATTGAAGTTACATTTGATATAGACGCAAACGGTATCTTGCATGTTTCCGCAAAAGATAAAGGAACTGGAAAAGAACAGTCGATTAAAATATCTTCGTCAACAAAACTTTCGAAAGACGATATAGATAAGTATGTAAAAGAAGCTGAGCAGTATGCTTCTGAAGACTCAAAACGCAAAGAAGAAATTGAAGTAAGAAATGAAGCGGACAACCTTGTTTACTCTGTTGAAAAGAGCTTAAAAGAACACGGCGATAAAGTTTCTTCCGATGAAAGACTTGCAATTGAACAGGCTTTGACTGCTGCTAAAAACGCTCTCAAAGGCAGCGACGTCGCGGCAATTAAGTCGACAAAAGAAGCTTTGACGACCGCTTCTCATAAGCTGGCAGAGTCCGTATATAAATCTTCGCAAGCTCAAAATGCGCAAGGAGCTGCTGGACAGGGACAGCCTCAAGGTAACGCTCAACCCGGAGCCGACGGCGAAAAAGTAGTAGACGCCGAAGTCGTTGACGATAATAAGAAATAAGTTAT
>JAITND010000055.1 GCA_031290625.1 Endomicrobium sp.
TTCTGAAAAAAATGATGTAATGCAAAAGTTTAAGAACAAAGAATATGATGTTTTAATATCTACGACGGTAATTGAAGTCGGTATAGATGTTCCAGACGCTACCGTTATGATAATACAGCATGCCGAAAGATTCGGGTTGTCTGCCTTGCATCAGCTAAGAGGGAGAATAGGCAGAAGTACTAAACAATCTTATGCATATCTTATAGGAAGCTCAAATAGCGAGAATGCTAGTAAGAGGCTTTCAATAATGACATCTACGAATAATGGTTTTGAAATAGCTGAAGAAGATTTAAAAATGAGAGGTCCGGGCGAATTTATGGGTACTGTTCAGCATGGATTTCCAGAATTTAAAGCAGGAGATTTGATAAAAGACGCTGATATTATTGAATTTACAAAAATTTATGCTGCTAAGATTGTAGAGGACGACCCCACTTTATCAAAAGAAAGTAATACTGTTCTAAAAGCTCTCATAAATAAATATTTCTCAAATAAAATAAAGCTTATCAACGTCGGATAATTTTGTATAATGAAACATATATGTCATTGTTTTAAGGAGATTAAATGTTGTTTGGAAGTAATATAAAAGAACGTTATATGGAGCCTGGTGGTCTTGGAGAATTTTTAAAATGGGAGTTTATGCAGCATGGATTATAACCATGAGTTATGTTTTAACATTATCTGTAATTTTCTATTTCAGATATAAAAGCGGCAAATGGAAGCAAATGCATGTTATAGATATGAACGTAATTGACGGATAGAACAGGTTAAAAATATGATTAAAATCACAAATCTTAATAAGGCGTTTGGAAGCAGGACATTGTTTGACAATCTCAATCTAAATATAAATTCTAAAGAGAGAATTGGTCTTGTAGGTAGAAACGGACATGGTAAGACAACTCTATTAAAAATGATTTTAGGCAAAATGAAGTACGATTTAGGCTCTATAAGTATGCCAAAAAATTATAAATTAGGTTATCTTGAGCAGCACATAAATTTTACTCAAGACACAGTTCTTAACGAAGCTTGTCTTGCATTACCTGAAGAAGAAAAAGATTCTTCTTGGAAAGCAGAAAAAATTCTTTCAGGACTTGGTTTTTCCGCCAGCGATATGTTTAAAAATCCTTCAGAGTTTTCAGGTGGATATAAAATACGTATAAACCTTGCGAAAGTTTTGCTTTCAGACGCTGATATGCTTATGCTTGACGAACCTAACAACTATCTTGATATTGTTGCCATAAGGTGGCTTAGTGGATTTCTACGTTCGTGGAAAGGCGAACTTATGCTAATTACTCACGATAGAAGCTTTATGGATAGTGTTATAACACATTGCGCAGCTATACATAGAACTAAAGCCAGAAAAATTGAAGGTAATACACAAAAGCTCTACGAACAAATAGAAAAAGAAGAAGAAATATACGAAAAAACAAGATTAAATGTTGAAAAAAGAATCAAGCAAACAGAGCTTTTTATCAGGCGTTTCAGAGCAAAGGCAAGACTTGCGGGAATGGTCCAATCGCGCCTAAAAACCATTGAAAAACAAGACAATCTTGAAAAACTTGATGAAGTAAAAACTTTAGGTTTTTCTTTTTCAGGATTAGAATTTCACGCGGCAAAAATGCTTGGCGTCCGCAATTTGGCGTTTGGTTATGACCCGGATAAGCTTTTGATAAGCAAACTAAGTTTTGATGTTTTAAAAAATGAACGAATTTGCGTTATAGGCAAAAACGGCAAGGGAAAATCAACGCTTTTAAAATTGATAGCGGAGAGGCTTGCGCCTTGCGACGGCAGTATAAAGAAACGCCCCGATTTAAAAACGGCGTATTTTGTTCAGTCGGACAGCGCAAATTTAAATCCTCAAAAAACGGTTTTTGAAGAAATTCTTGCATCGGATAAATGCCTGCCTCAGAAGGCAAGGAATATTGCCGGTTCAATGATGTTTAGCGGCGATGACGCGCTTAAAAAAATAGAAGTTTTAAGCGGCGGCGAAAAAAGCAGAGTTTTGCTTGGCAAAATTTTGGCGAATCCATGCCATCTCTTGCTGCTTGACGAGCCTACCAACCATCTGGATATGCAATCCTGCGAAGGACTGATAGATGCGATTAATAAATTCCGCGGTTCAGTCGTCATGGTTACGCATAATGAGGAAATGCTGCGCAGTATAGCTACAAAACTCATAATCTTTGACAGAGATAAAGTTTCTGTCTTTGACGGCGCGTATCAAGATTTTTTAGAAAAAACAGGTTGGGAAGATGAAGGTTGTAAGATAAAGGCGAAAACTTCTCAAAAAATATTGGGAAAAAGCAAAGAAGAAATAAAGAAACTTCGCGCTGAGCTTATACAAGAAAAATCAAGAATTTTAAGACCTTTGGAAGAAAAGATTAAAAATATTGAAAGCGGTATAACGAAAAAAGAAGAAGAGTTTAATCTAAACACGCAACAACTTATAGAGGCTTCCCAAAATGGTAATATATCTTTCTTATCGGAAGTGTCCAAACTCAATAAGTCTCTTCAAGCGGAAATAGAAAATTTTTATATGGAACTTGCATGCGTGTTTGAAAAATACGAAAAAGAGTCTGAAAGTTTTAGAAACCGTCTGGAAAAATTAGAAGACAACAACCCAAAAATATGATTTAATATGTTCCATTACATATAAAATTCATGGAGCGAAAGATGTTCGTTATTTCAAAGATAAAAAAAAGACTTTTCAAAAATACAAGCGCGGAAGCGGTTAAAAGAGTAAAACGCTTATGGCTTGTTTATATGTCGCCGCAATGGAAACTTTTGGTAGTATCTTTAGTTTTTATGGGAATATATTCGGCTCTAAACGCTTGGTCCGTTAGTTTGCTCGAGCCTATTTTTGATAAAGTTTTTATAGAAAAAAATAAAGATGTTCTTTTTGTGATCGCCGCTCAGGTAATATTTGCATTCGGCGCTAAAGGCGTAGCTCAGTATACGCAATCTGTAACAATGATAAAAATGGGGTCAAATTTTACTAAACGTTTGCAAGGCGATTTGTTTGCCAGGATTATAGCGCAGGATTTGGAGTTCTTTAACAAGAACAATTCAGGAAATCTTTTAGTGCGTTTTATGGGCGATTTGGGAGCTATAAGAAACGCGATTGTAAACGGCGTAACTACGGTTGTCAGAGACGCTTGTTCTGTAGTATTTTTGATTATTCTTATGTTTTGGAAGAGTTTTGATATGGCGGCGGCGATGTTTATTTTTTTTCCGATAGCTTTTTATCCAATAGTCTACTTTGGGAAGAAAATAAAGAAAATTTTCAGCAATCAGCAGAATTCTTTTGGTAATTTGTATGCAATGCTTGCGCAGTCTTTTCAGGGTATAAAGATAGTAAAATCTTACAATATGGAAGAATCGGAATCAAAGAAAATTAGAGGCGGCGCCGAAGCTATTGCAGGCATTGAAGTTAAAATGGCTAAAAACAGCAACATACTAAGTCCTCTTATGGAATTTTTCGGAGGCGTAGCTGCCGCTGGAACTCTTGCGTACGGCGGATATAGAATTGCGCGCGGAACGCTTACTACGGGCGACTTTGTAGTTTTCTTAATAGCTATAGTCGCGGCGTATCAGCCTATGAAATCATTGGCGAATTTAAATACAATAATGCAGATTGGAATAATGGCAATAGATCGTATTTTTGCGATTATGGATAAAAAACCGTTTATTGTAGACAAACGCGGCGCTTACGATTTAAAAGTGGATAAAGGAGCGATAAAAGTTAAAAAAGTTGATTTTGAATATGTTCCTGGCGTTAAGATTCTGCGCGGTATTAACTTAGAAGTAAAATCTGGCGAGAAGGTAGCTATTGTTGGAGCGGCGGGATCGGGCAAATCTACGTTGATGAATTTGTTACTGAGATTTTACGATGTTAAAGATGGCAGTATAGAGATAGACGGTCAGGATATAAGAGACGTTACTATAAGATCCCTGCGCGAGAACATAGCCTTTGTTTCGCAGGACGTTGTGCTTTTTGATGATACTATTAAGAACAATATTTTGACGGGAAGACCCGGAGCTGCCGATGATGAGGCGATAGAAGCTGCAAAACATGCCGCCGCTCACAGCTTTATTATGAAGCAAGAACGCGGATATGATACTATTGTTGGCGAAAGAGGCGGCGCGTTGTCCGGCGGACAGAAGCAGATGGTTTCTATAGCAAGAGCCATGCTTAAAAATGCTCCAATACTTCTCCTTGACGAAGCTACGAGTTCTTTGGATTCAAAATCTGAAAGAATGGTTCAGGAAGGGCTTGAAAAACTTATGAACGGAAGAACTTCAATAGTTATAGCGCATCGTTTATCTACAATAATAAACTCTGACAGAATATATGTTTTTGAATCAGGGGATATTGTTGAGGTTGGCGCTCATGAAGAACTGCTAGCGTTAAATGGATATTACGCAAATTTGTACAAGGTTCAGTTTATGCATAACTAACGTTGGGTTAAAACGCGCGCACGGGGAGGGGCAAATTGAAGAGACTATTGTTTTTGTTGTTTGTCTTTTTTTCGTTTACGGTTGTCGCATTTTCCGGAGTTCCAGATGAAATAAGGTATAACGGAAAGTTAAAATCTTACAATTATCCCGTCACCGGAAACATGCCTTTTAACTTTAAAATCTATGACGCAAGCGAAGGCGGAACTGCTCTTTGGGAATCAGGAAATCAGACTGTAAAACTTTCCAGCGGGGTCTTTACGTATATAATAAAGCCCGACGGGTCCATGGTGGACTGGAGAAAAAAAGATTTGTGGCTTCAAATTGTCGTTGACGGAAGAGAACTTTTCCCTAGAGAAAAAGTTACGGCTCAGCCTTACTCGTTCCATTCATATTCTGCGGAGAATTTATCTTCCGAAAGTGAAATAAAAATAGAAATAGGCGAGAATTCAGCCTACATAGGCATGGATGGAAACAGTCTGTACTATAAACCTTCTCAAAGAGCTGAGAAGGAATGTTTGGGCGTGTCTCCAGGCACTGTTATAGTTTTTGCTGGAAATAGCGTTCCGAGAGGATATTTACTTTGCGATGGGAGAGAAATTGACGTATCAATGTACCCGGACTTATTTAGAGCAATAGGCACAATTTACGGCGGCAACGGTAGTCCAAAATTTAAACTTCCAGATTTCCGCGGAATGTTTTTAAGAGGCGTCGGCGGCAACGCCGCTCCACTGGGACAACAACAAGGCGATGCAATAAGGAATATTACAGGTAGATTTGCAAAAACAAAACCTAATAGCGGATTTTTGGGCGCTTTTTATGGCGCAGACGATGTGCCGCATGGGAACAGCAATAACGGTTCGAGTTCTGATACTAGGGCAGTGTATTTTGACGCCTCAAGAGTCGTTCCAACAGCTAATGAAAATAGACCTGTTAATTATGCGGTAAATTATTACATAAAATATTGAAATTATTGCGAATTTGTATAACATGACCGGATTACGACGGGATAAAGAAGTTTGGTATAAAAAATGTTCAATTCGACTATTTATATCTGGCGATATTATTGCCGAAGATATAAAAAGTTTTTTAGACAAAACTTCTCCATACGGATTTGAAGCTGGCGCGTCCGTTGAAAGACTTCCTAAAGGAAAAGATTGCGATAAAATGAGCGCGTTTATAAAAGCCGCTCGCGGACCGAGGGTTTAATATGACAGATATTTTTAAGATCGCCAAAGAAACGCTTGAATCTGAAGCTCAATCTATAAAAGACCAGTTAAAGCATTTAGATTCAAATTTTGAAGAGGCGGCGTTTCTAATTAAAAATTGCAAAGGTCATGTAGTGGTTGTAGGTTTAGGAAAATCAGGGTTAGTGGGAAGAAAAATTTCCGCCACTATGTCTTCAATCGGCATTCCTTCAGTGTTTTTGCACCCTGCGGAAGGTCTGCACGGCGATTTAGGAATGATTATGAGCGACGATGTTGTTATAATGCTTTCCTATTCTGGAGAAACTGAAGAAGTTAAACGGATTATTCCTGCTCTGATAAGAATGAAAGTTGCTATTATATCTATGACGGGAAACCCAAAAGCTTTCGCTTGGAAAGGTATTAACTGTATTATTGACTGCGGCGTTGAAAAAGAAGCGTGTCCTTATAATCTTGCTCCAACGTCTTCTACTACCGCGCTTCTTGCTATGGGCGATGCATTGGCGCTTACTGTTTCAAACTTGAAAGGTTTTAAAAAAGAACATTTAGCCGTTTTGCACCCGTTAGGCGCCATAGGCAAAAGACTTACAATGCATGTTAGCGATTTGATGAGAAGGGGAAAACAAAATCCTGTTGTAGAACAAAATGTCGCTGTTGAAGACGCTCTTCTTGTAATGACAAGCGCTAAAGTCGGCGCTGTAAGCATTGTTGACGACGATGGTAAAATTGTCGGATTCTTTACCGACGGCGACTTGCGCAGGCATTTGTCATTTGACGAGAAACTGTTGAAAAAGAGCATAACTTCTGTTATGACAAAATCTCCAAAAGTTATAACCTCTGAAATTCTTGCGATTGAAGCGGCTGAAGTATTAAAGAAGTATAATATAGACAACATTCCAGTGGTAAACGAGGACAGAGAACCAATAGGGATTTTAGACCAGGGGGATTTGCTTGTTGAAGGCATTGTGTAATATGGTTTATAATGTTGGAGGAATATAATAGTATGACAGAAACGTTGATTGAGAATATGCTGGAGAAGAAAGGATTGCCTGAAGGCATTTGGACGCAGTGTAAAAAGTGCGAACAAATGTTTCTTCAAAAAGATTTTGAAGAGAACTTAATGGTGTGTCCCAAATGCGGATACTACGCAAGGCTTGATGCTCAAAAAAGAATAGAATTTACCGCGGATCAAGGAAGTTTTAAAGAGATAGACGGCGATTTAATACCTGTAGATTTCTTGGATTTTCCCGGATATGTCGATAAGATAAAAAAATCTCCTTTAAAAGATGCGGTAGTTGCAGGCGAGGCTAAGATTGGCGGCTACAATGTTGTTATGGCTGCGATGGATTTTTCTTTTATGGGTGGAAGCATGGGTTCTGTTGTAGGGGAGAAAATAGTAAGAGCCGTCGAGAGAGCCATAAAGAGAAAACGTCCTCTTATTATTATCTCTTCTTCGGGCGGAGCAAGAATGCAGGAAGGCGTATTATCGCTTATGCAAATGGGTAAAACGAGCGCGGCCCTTGCAAAGCTTGCCGACAACGGTCTTGCGTATATATCCGTTTTGACCGATCCTACTACGGGCGGCGTTGCTGCAAGCTTTGCGATGCTTGGCGACGTCAATATAGCCGAACCCGGAGCTTTAATCGGTTTTGCGGGACCAAGAGTTATTGAGCAGACCATAAGACAACAACTTCCTGAAGGATTTCAGCTTTCTGAATTCTTGGAAAAACACGGTATGGTTGATATTGTGGTTGAAAGAAAAAATATGAAAGAGGTTCTTGCTAAGGTTTTAAAGTTTTTTGTTAAAAAATGAAATTTTTTGAAAATTTAAAAGAATACGAAGGTATGAAGCCTAGTCTTTCAAGAATAAAGAAATTTTTGAAAGACGTCGGCAATCCTCAAGATTCATTTAACGTCGTTCATATAGCGGGTACCAACGGGAAGGGTTCAACCGCGGTTTTTATCTCAAATATTTTAATAACCGCGGGGTACGAGACCGCGTTATACACTTCGCCTCATTTAATTGATATTACGGAAAGAATTAGCGTTGACGGAAAAAATATCCCCAAAAAAATATTTAAAGATTTATCAAAGAAATATTTTGATAAAGCCGTAAAATACGAGTTGTCTTATTTTGAATATTTAACGTCGCTTGCTTTTATATATTTTGCTTTACAAAAAGTTGACGTCGCGGTAATTGAAACGGGTCTTGGCGGGCGTTTTGACGCCACTAACGTAATAAAAAAGCCTCTTGTTTGCGTTATAACGTCTATAGCAAAAGAGCATCAAGAAGTATTGGGCGATACTATTGAGAAAATTGCTTTTGAAAAAGCAGGTATAATTAAAAAAAACTGCGATCTAGTTTGCGGAAAACTTCCTAAAAAAGCGGAATTAGTTATAAAAAATAAATCAAATCCGTATTTTTATGGAAAAGCTTTTAGTTCTGACAATAATAGAGCGTCCGGCGTATTAAGCCAAAGATTTGACTACATAAGCAAAAGCTTGAACTTAAACAATATTGATATAAATTTGCTTGGGTCGCATCAAATTATAAACGCTTCCGTCGCTGTTTGCGCATCGGAGCTTTTGTCAAAAAAAGGTTTTGCGTTAAGCAAAGCGGACATAAAAAAAGGTTTAAAGAATTCCGTATGGGCGGGGCGTTTTGACATAAGAGAGCTTTCAATTGATAATAAAAATTTCAAGTTGATTATAGACGGCGCTCACAATATTGAAGGTTTGGATTCTTTTTTTGATACTTTTAATAAACTTGGTTTTGCAAATGAAAAGAAGACTTTTATTTTTGCGGTAATGAAGGGAAAAAAGTATAAACAGATGGCAAAAAAGATAGCTTCTTTTGCAGAAAAAATAATACTTCCCTATATTAAAAATAGTAGAGCTGTAAATCCAATAGATTTAAAGAATGAATTTTCAAAGCATATTTCAGAGGATAAAATTTTTGTAGTAAATTCCGTTAAGGAATCATTTCGTATGTTTGATTACGGCAAAGTTGGAATAACGATAGGTTCTTTATATTTAGCGGGCAAGGTTTTAGAGGTTATACAAAAACATAATACAAGGAGAGCTTAATGTCCAAAGACTTGTATTTAGGCGTTGACATGGGCGGAACGCAAATCAAAGTAGCCGTTGTTACTTCAAAAGGCGTTATAAAAGAAGAAACCGCTATGCCTACTGATGTAAATGCAAAACCTTCCAACGTATTAAATTCTGTTGTTTATTTAGCTTCTAAACTCAAAAATTATCCAAAAACCAAAAGTATTGGCGTGGGTATAGCTGGCGATATAGACTCTAAAAAAGGAGTCGTTAGATTTTCTCGTAATTTGCCTAAATGGAAAAATATTCAATTAAAAAAAATATTAGAAAAACTTACAAAAAAGAGAACGTTTGTTGATAATGATGCAAATACGGCTTCTCTCGGAGCTTTTTGGCTTGACGCAAAGGGAAAGGCTGACAACTTAATATGCATTAATTATGAATTTTTCCAACCCTGATACTGTTGTTTTTTGCGGTGGATTAAGTTGCGCGGTTAGATATTTTTTACCAAAAGTAAAAGCAGAAATAAAAAGCAGAGCCTTTAAGTCTGCTGCGGAAGCTTGTAAAATCGTAGTTTCGAAATATACCCATAAACTTGGAGTTGTAGGGTCGGCTATGCTGCCCAGACATTAGCTAAATGATAGTCAAGCCAATATTTAAAAAATTTATTTTTGCTGTCTTTATATTTTTATTATTAGCGACTGTTGTTTTTGCTTCTAACGAGGTGGATATTTCTGCCGACGAGCTTGAATATGACGAACTCGGAGGAAGAGCGGTCGCTCGTGGACATGTTGTATTGGGTTGGGATAATAAGAAAGTTTTTGCGGACCATGTTGAATTTCTTACAAATAAAAAAAGTATGACCGCGTCGGGAAATGTTGCCATTGAAGAAAACGGCGGCATAGTGCGTTCTGAAAGCGTCGTATACAATTACAATGACGAAACCGGCCAAATAAAAGAAACGTTCATTTCTTCTTCAAATCTATTGTACATACGTTCAAAATCTATGGACAAGCTCGGCAAAGATACTTTTAGTTTAAAACGCGTAATGTTTTCAACTTGCGACTTGGACGAGCCTCATTCCTATTTTAAGGCAAATCGCGGAAAGCTTGTATTAAACAGAAGAATCACAATTTATAACGCTGTTTTTTATATTGGCAAAATTCCGGTATTTTATCTTCCTTTTGTAACAAAATCCTTAAAAGGCGGTTGGGGGTTTGGTTCGCGCTTAAGATTGACGGTTGAGACAGGGTATGCTGGCACGGAAGGCTTTTCTGTAAAGACAACGGTTTCTTGCGCTTTAAGCGAGAATTCTATGGCCAAGGTCAAATACGATTATCTTGGCGGAAGAGGAACTGGATATGGCGGAGAGTTTAATTATGTAACAAACGGAGGCATGTTAAATATTGACGCTTATACCGTAAAAGATTTGCTTGACAATACAGAAAGATGGACTTTCAGACCTAACTATTTTCAGAGGCTAAATAACGCTTGGACACTGAGGTCCAGCGCTGAGCTTATAAGCGATCGCAATTTTAATAATTTTTATAATCAAAGCGATTGGGATAGAACGACAGACTATTTACGGTCTTATGCTTCGTTAACAAGACAAGGTCGCAAAACAAGCGCAGAATTAAATTTTGAAAATACTTCCAAATACGACGCAAATACTTCCAAGTACGAAGCAACGTCTATAAATCTTCCAAAAGTAAGTTGGACATACTATCAAAGGGAACTTGTTTGGGGAATAATGCATAAGCCGTTTTTTGAGTATAGCAATATTTATAAAAAATATAATTCTTTAATAGATCCGTTTTATAAAAATACGATGACGTTTAGGTACGCTCTCGCTAAAAGTTTTAAAGTTGGCGGAAGATTTACTTTAAAGCCAGGATTAGACGTTTCCGAAAACTGGTATGACAGAAACGATAATAATGAGTGGAAAAACGCTTGTTTTACTAGTTACGGAGGAACTTTTAATATAAGATTTAGAGCTGCAAGTTGGATGGATTGGAATGCTCTTTACATAGTGCGAGCCAGAACAAAAACAAATTCTTTAGATATAGATAAAGACCTACGGAATTACGGAATAGAGGCAAATAACGTAAATTTCAGCAATTATATGTATATTGGAGACAGAACAATGGTTAGAAACTCCATAACTTATAATCTTATGCGCGATAGAAAAATTACTCCTAAAAAATGCTATCCTCTTATTACTGAAGTAACTTGGACCCCAAAATCCTATATTACTGTTTATGCTAAACAAGCCCAACAATTAGACCCGTCTTTTAAATTTAATTCGTTGCAAGTTGATATAAAAACAGGCGAGTTGACAAAGGCTTATTTCAATTTCGGAGTGTTCTATCAACGTTATAACAATCCTAGAGAAACGTACAGGAATAATAGAGTAGACAATACTATAGGGTTTGGGTTGTGGCTTAATCCAAAATGGAGACTTGATTACAACGTAAAAAGTGCAATTGCGATGAATGTTATGTACTCAAGATTAAATGAGCATGAATTAAAGATTTACAGGGATTGTCATTGCTATAATTTGGGTCTAATTTACAGAAAGAGAACTAACGACTGGAATTGTGAAGTTAAATTTGATATGAAAACTAACATGCCGTTCAGTAAAAACGGCAATAATTTAGGATACGATGACAATCCTACAGAAATATTTTATCCATGGCGGAATTGGGGTTCTGCTTTGGATAGATTAATGTTATGACGGAGAAAATGCAAAAAACTGTATTTGCTATAATCTCGGGAGTTTGCTGAATCCCCAAAAGTTTTATCTGGAATTCGTTTTATAGCAGTATTTGTTTGGTGCGCAAGATATGCCTGAAGAGTTTAATTCAGTTTTAATTTAAATTCTAAAATAATTGGAGAGATGGCCGAGTTGGTTGAAGGCGTCAGTTTCGAAAACTGATATACGGGAAACCGTATCGGGGGTTCGAATCCCTCTCTCTCCGTATCCCAGATACGCTCTCTTGCAAATATTCCC
>JAITND010000050.1 GCA_031290625.1 Endomicrobium sp.
TCCTTCTTCTATTTTTGCCGCATGAGTTTCTTCGTCAATGGATACTATAGTCAAAATATTGTATTCGGTTAAGAAGTCTCCTAAAGCGTCTCTAATTTCTTTGTTTTTAAGGAGTATTGTATTTCTTTCAGATATATTGTTTTCCTCACAGACTTGTTCCAATACTTCAAGACTTGTTTTAATAGTTTCAACGTTTTCAATTTCTTGAGCGTCCAAGCTTATTCCTTCAAACCCAAGTCCGAAAAGTATTCTAAACAGACTCCCATAATCGGTTGTTTTGTTAATACTTACTTGGATTGTAGGTCTAAGATCCAACGAACGAATTGCGGTGGCGATTTCTTTAAGATTTTCTTGAACCGAAGCCGAATTTATTGTTGCCAAATCAAAATCTGTTATATTTAAAATAATCGCCGTAGCTCCTTCTTTTTTTTATAGGAGCTGTTCTTTTAATAAATTCACGGTTGGGCAGTCTAGCAGTTTTTATATCTAGAGAATAAAATTTTTCAGGATTATCTAACTTAAATATCCGATACGATCTAATATCTTGCTTTATAGTCGTAAGATTTTCTTCGCTGATTTCTAGGTTCCATTAATAATGAAAAACTATTATGTAGGAATTTGTCCATTGATTCCCCTTTTTCTTCAAGTAGATAAACTTGGATATATTTATATTTTCATTGATTATTTGTCGCTTTCTTCTTTAAAGAACTATTGCGTCTTTGAGTATTTCCTAAACAGCGCGACTACTGTATACGCAGAAAAGACTCCTATCAACGCTCCAACAAGAACGTCTGAAGGAAAATGGCTTCCTGCGTATATTCTATAAAATCCTGAAAAGAAAACAAATAGTATGTATAAATACCAATATTTTTTAACCATTATAAACATGAAAGCGCATAAAGAAAATGCTAGTTCCGTATGTCCCGACGGGAAAGAGTCGGTATAGAGTTTTTCATATATAACATTTATATTGCCGTCAAATGCCTGTAATGGACGAGGTCTTTCAAAATAATGTTTTAGAAAATGCACTATTACGGATCCTATTGCCATTACGCTTGCCATAAGAGCAAGATTTGTCCAAAAATGCTCTTTTTTATTTTTCCAGAGGATAAATATGCATATTGTAAGTGTTATGAAAAAACTTAAGTTAAAGTTTTTGGCATCAAAATATGAAATAGGCGCGGCAAAAAAGTCTAAAAATTTAGATTTTAAGTTTGAATTTATAAATTTGAAAGCTGAATAATCAAACTTTAAAAGTTCTTGTCTAAGGGCTTTTTTTGTTCCCAAAGCAACGGTAGCGTAAGATTGAGGAAGTTTAGACGGATTAAAAGACTTGCAGAATGTAAAAAAGAAATTTTTTATTTTTTTGCCGTTTCTGTAGACAGGAAACTCTTCAATCTCCGTATATGATGAAAATACGTTTGTTCCGTATCTGTTTTTAGGCTCTGAAAAGAAGTAATCGTTGCATATGTATAAGCCGTTTTTATTTTTTAATTTTCTTAGGTCTCTTTGCCAGAAGTCGTAAGCGTCTATTTTGTCGCTTATGCATAATACTCTAAGTTCGGGAACGCATGCTGAAAGTTCGCTTGCTAAATAACTTTTGTACGTAAATATAAAAGGTCTTTCGTCCTTTGAATAGGAGTTTACTATTCGTCTTATTTCGTTTCCTACTTCTTTCCAGCCGTAAACTTCGTTCGTTACGTCGATTCTTTCTGATTCTGGAATGCCATACTCTATTTTTTCAAGCTTGTCTTTTGGCATGAATTTTTCAACCGGAATAATTCCGTACAAAACATGCAAAGGAGCTATGATAGTCATAAACAAAGCCAATCCCCAAGCTGTATAAGAATAAAATTTAAACCATTTTATATGCCAAAATTTTAGGGTTAAATGAGCGACATATATTGCTAATACCAAATAGCCCGTGGCGGGCCAATGAGGAAGTATTTCATTAAATGTTGCTATTGCGTTAAAAAGAACTAAAACAGGTAGCGAGAAACAAGAAACAATAAGAGCTGTTCTATCCTTTTTTTTATAAGTTTCTTTAACGCACAAAAATGCCGAGGCTATAAATATTAAAAACAAGAGAGGGGAAGCGTATCCGGCTTGCGCTCCCACAGATCTGCCAAAAAGCGTTAAGGAAAATTTAGGCAAAGAACTCCCAAATCCATGGTTTAACTGGAATCCGAAAGAAGCCCAGCTATTTTCTATATTCCATATTATAACAGGCGAAAAAATTACGGCGGATAGAATAAGTCCGAAGTAAGGCTCTTTCTTTTTAAACCAGAATCTATGTTTTGGCGAAAAAAGAAGAAACAAAAATACCGAAAAAGGTATCAAAACGCCGTTATACTTGGAAAGCATCGCAAAGCCTATCGTAATGCCCAGCAAATACCAATAGTTTTTATTACTTGTTTCAATTATGGCTGCAAATATAAGAAGCGATAGAAGCCAAAACAGAGCAAGAGGGGAATCAGGAACAGCTATTACGGAACCTAAAAAAGAAAATACCGGAAGAACATTTAACAGTAAAATTCCGAAAAAAGCCGTTCTTTCATTATAGAGTTTTTTCGCGCATATAAAAAATATCCATGTTGCAAAGAAAAAAATTAATACGGTGGGAAATCTTACCGCAAACTCATTGTTACCGAAAACTAATGTAGAGGCTTTAATTATATAACCTATTAGAGGGGGATGGTCAAAATACGAAAAGTCCAAAAATTTAGAATATACCCAATAATGAGCTTCATCTACGGTTAGTCCTATTTTGCCTATTATTAACAGCCTTGAAGCTGCTGAAACAACGTTTACAACCCAAAACCCTAACTTATAGTTCATTTATTTTCCCGTTAATTTAAGCTTTAAAACTTTAAATAAGTATGTTATTAAAGTTCCAGGACGAAGTTTTGATTTGCCTGAAAATCTGGCAAGAAACATTATTGGATATTCTTTAACTTTTAAATTATTTTTCTTGATTTTGTATAGAACTTCAGTAATTATAAAAGGGTCGCTTGCTGTTAATTCGGCGGCGAATTTAGCGAGAGCCGCTCTTTTAAACATTCTATAGCCGGAAGTAGGGTCTTGTATTTTAACTCCCAATACAAAAGACAAATAGCGTCTTGAAAAATTGCTTACTACTTGTCTGACTATTGATCTATCTTCATCTTTTCCGCCGTTGACATAGCGCGATCCTATAACCACGTCGCAATTTTCTATTGTTTTTAAAAATCCTGGGATATATTTAGGGGAATGTGAGACATCTCCGTCCATTTCAATTATGTAATCCGCTCCCATATCAAGAGCTTTTAAAAAGCCGTCTTTGCCGGCGTATCCTCTTCCTTTTTTTTCTCTTCTTAAAAAGAGATGAACTTTATTGTTTGTTTTTGATATTTCTTCAACTATTTTATACGTTCCGTCAGTGGACATGTCGTCTACAATCAAAACGTCTGCATCGGCTCCGCAATTTAAAATTTCATCGATCATTAGCTTTATATTGGAAGCTTCGTTATATGTCGGAACCATTACTATAGTTTTCATAAAAACCTCTATTTAGCTTGTAAGAGTAGGAACTATAAGCGTTGTTCTATTGCTTGTATAACATCTTTTGAAGCTATTGATTCCATGCAGTTGTCAATCAAATCACATTCCTGTTTATAACAAATTACGCAATCTTTATTAGATTGTATTTTTATGCCTTTTGAATATATTTCTATTTCATTGATCGAAGTTGGACCAAAAAGAGCTACTATATTTTTCTTAAGTCCGGCGGCAGCGTGCAAAGCCATAGTATCCCCGCACAAAACTATATCGCATAGGTTTATTTTTGCAAAAAAATCGGGAATAGTGTTGTCAATTCCCGTTGATATAACATTTGGCGTATTTTCTTTTAAAATCGAATCAATTTCGCTTTTATCTTGAGCGCTGCCAAGCAATAAAACAAAATATCCTTTTTGCGAGAAGTGTTTTGCGGTTTCAATAAACCCTTTTAACGTCCATTTTTTTAATTTCCATCTTTTACCTGCTCCGGGGTTTATTCCTATGATTTTTTTATCGCGGGTTATGTTGTTGTCTTTTAAAAATTGTTCGGCTTTTTGTGTTGATTTTTTTTGCAAAGGAACAATTATTTCATAGTTATCTTTTGGCAGTTCGGCTATTTTAGACATCCAATTTTGATATGTAAAAGCGTTAGCTTTCTTAAGTTCGTCATAAGCGCTTGTTTTAAGCCATTCTTTAGCGTAATTATTTGAAGTTACGATATTTCTATTATCGTCTAAAGTAAAACCTAAGACTTCTTTTTTATTTGATAGTTTTGTAAGAGATAAACTTTCAAAAGCTAAATCTAAGTTAATAGCCGTATCAAAAAAATTGTTCGCAAGATATTTTGCGACGTTTTCATCGTTATGTATTATTTTATCTATCAGATTATTGCCTTCAAGTACGGCGGCGTTTTTTGTATCAACAATCCAAGATATTTCGCTTTTAGGATAAACTTCTTTTAACCCGTTTAACAGGAAAGTAGTTCTTAAAACATCGCCCATAGCTCCAAGTTTAACAATTAGAATACGTTTCTTATCTTTCTTGTTTGAAAGTTTTGAATAGTTTTTGCATTCCTTACAATGGGCGTTGCTATTTTTTTGGTAGCCGCACGGTCTGTCTAGCGGAAAACTCAGGCAATCGGCGAAAACTTCAAAAGAATCGGCGTTTTTTATCATAATTTATAAAGCTAGCAAATCTTGTCAGACATTGCAATATCGTATACAAAGTAGTAAAATCGTCGGTTGTTGAATTCATCTAGTCGGAGCTTTTATGGATAGATTGTTTTGCAAAAAAAACGCTTTTTTTATCGCTAGTTTTATTATTTTGTTTAAAATATTTTTGTCCGCTTCCACAGAACTTCACCCGGATGAGGCATATTATTGGCTTTGGTCTAAGCATTTATCTTTGGGATACTTTGACCATTCTCCAATGGTGGCGTGGTTTATAAAAATAACCACTTTGGTTTCCAATTCCGAGCTGGCTGTAAGATTTTTTTCTATAATAACAACCGTAATACTTAGCGTTTTAATATGGAAGCTGGCTAAAAAGCTCTTTAATAAAACTATAGCCGCGGCGACTGTTATTGTATTAAATACTTTGCCTGAAATGATGACTGCTTCAATAATAATTACCCCTGACACGCCTGTATTTTTGTTTTTCTCTTTGGCAGTTTATTATCTGCGGCGTTTAATTGAAACTAACGAAACAAAGTATTGGTATATAACAGGTTTGTTTTTCGGCTTGGCTTTGTTATCAAAATATACTGCCGTATTGTTTGGCTTAAGTCTTTTTGCGTACATGATTGCAGACAGAAAATGGAATTGGTTTAAAAATAAGCATTTTTATCTCATGTTTGTTATTTCTTTTATTGTCTTTTTGCCTGTTGTTATATGGAATTTGCAGCATGAATGGATATCTTTTACTTTTCAACTTCGCCACGGATTAAAAAGCAAAACAATTCATTTGGATTACATTTTTGATTATTTAGGTTCTCAGTGTCTTGCCGCAGGACCTGTTATTTTTATTGCTGGCGTTGTTGCGTCGGTATTTTATTTTATGTCAAAAGATTCAAAGAAGATTTTTATTGCATCTTTTTCTATGCCTATAATAGCGTTTTTTTTGTTTACTTCTTTAAAAAGAAATCCTGGAGCAAATTGGCCTGCCTTTGCTTATTTTGCTTTCAGCATTATGGCTTGCGCTTATTTGCTTGAAGATAACTCAAAAATAAAAAGAAAAGTTCTAGTATACGGGACGGCGTTTAATTTTATTATATCTTTTCTTTTGGGTTTGCACGTTAAATATGCGATTGTTCCGTTAGGGCTTTTCTCGCGTCATGCCGCTGTCGCCGACGCGACTAATTGGTTTCACGGTTGGAGAGAGCTTGGAGATAATCTTGTAAAAAGAGATATTAAGTATGTTATAACCGATACCCAGCAGTGCGGCGGAGCTGTAGCTTATTACACAAAGAATAGGTTGAAAGTATTTACGGGACCGGAGCCTGTGAATCAGTTTAAATACTGGAGTATTCCAGATGATTTGGTTTATTCCAAAACTGCGGTTGTAAAAGTAGACAAAGACATGGAAGACGATTTCAATACAATTGAGAATGCAGATATTATAACGATTTCGCGAAATGGGATGCCTATTCGTCAATACGCAATCGTTGAAAGCAACGGTTATAAAATGAAAAGTAATTCATAAAAAAATATTTCATTTAGTTAAAAAACCGCAAAGCAAAGTATTTCCGCATTCGCTAAGCCAGCCGCAAATTTTCCAAAATTTTCTTTTTTTTGAATTTCGCAAGTATTAAGTTATATTTATATTGATAGGAAAATAACTTATATATTAATATAAATTATAGATGCGAGGTAAAAACGAAAAAGGTTGTATCATTTGCAATGATATTAACGTTATTATTTTGTTTTGCTTGCGAAAGTAAAAAAGATGGTGCTAAGCCGGTTACAAGAACTACGGACGTTCCAGTCGTTCCTCTATCATTGCTTTCAGAAAAAATACCTTTGCCGGAATATGCGCTATTGTTCAATAACTTTGTTGAACAGTTGCGCGCGTTTGGCCAATTTAACTTAGCTTGTCAACATGCCGCTTCTGCTGAGAATGCCAGCGCGCTTTTATTATTCATGATTAATAAAAACAATTGAATTGCGAAAGACAAAATAGTACAATCCCAATTCATGAGATACGCATTTGCGATTTTAATATTTATGTTTGTGGCATCTTTTCTTCTTGCGGATCAATCTGATTCGATAAACGTCTCTGTTGCGCCCAAAATTTCTCTCGCTTTAGATTACAACTTACAATTTAGAGCGGCATCTTATTCAAACATAGACTATACGTCGGTAAAGCGCAAATCTGCAGACATTTTTTCGCAATACTTAAATTTAGACGTGATAGGAAAGTTTGGCGACAGAATTGAAATGTCTGCAAAACTTGCTTCGTACGGATTTTCTGGAAAATACAATAGCGCTTTTAAAATGCCTTACGAAGACAAAGATTTTTCATTTTTTTTGGAAACGGCTTTTCTTACGTTTAAGAGCGAAAAAGATTTTTCAGTTCCGTATACGATATATATCGGAAAACAGGAATTTCATTATGGTAGCGGATTTATAGTAGACAGCGACAATACCGGTTTGCTTGGAGCTGAGGCAACGGTTGGATTGTCTAAATTTTTAACGTTAGATATGTTTGCTTCAAAAGTTCCAGATGAAAATTTTGATTTTTATGGAATTAATTTTAATTTTGATTCTTTGATTGAGTTTACAATATGCCAAGAACGCAACGATTCGGGGGTTTTATACAAAAAAGGCTTGTCTACGAAAGATTCTGATAAGATTGAAATTGAATATGATAATAAAACTTTCTATGATTTGTGCATAGCAAGCGACGGTAAGAAGTACGGCTATGCCGTTGAAGCCGCTCAACAAAAAGGGCGTCTATCAAAAGACAATGAGGAAAAAGTTGATTATGATGCATATATGTTTAGTTTAAACGGGGTATGGCATGGCGAGATATTTAAAAAAGACGCCAATGCTAGTATTTTATTTACATATTCCGGAGCCAAAGGGGAAAATTGTTTCAATCCTACGTTTGCAAAAAGATACAATGGTTTGCAAAGAATAGGGTATGGAACATTGTTTGCTGCAAATACCGCTGATTCTTTTATTGTAATACCAAACGGATATTACGGAATAAACGCATTGGGTTTTTCTTTTGATATTTGTCCGTTTAACGCAGTTAGTTCGGGAATTTCCTACTTTCTTTTTTCAGCGTCGGACGCGCCAGACGGTGCCGGAGATGCTGGATTTGGTAAAATTTACGGAGCAAAAGCGGATTTAGGCAAAGAGTTGGATTTTTTTGTTAAATATAAATACAAGCGTTATTTTGATGTAATTTTTGATTTTGCATTGTACGCGCCGCCGTCAAAAGCATATAAAATTTTTGCAAATACGGATTCATCGTATTTATTTCAACTTGAAATACTTTCAAGGTTCTAGAATGAAAAAAGTTTATTTGGCTTTTTTGTGGCATCAACATCAGCCGATGTGCAAAAATCCGGTTGCGGGTGTCTACGAACTTCCGTGGGTAAGACTTCACGCGACAAAAGATTACTATGACATGGTTGCAGTACTTGACGGCTTTCCTAAAATAAAATCCAACATAAATTTAGTTCCGTCTTTGTTAATGCAGCTTGAAAATATGCTTCGGGTCAAGCCAAGCCAAATTTATAGATTTAACCTTGAAAGACGCCAAGCTTTTGAGAGACGATGAGAAAACGTTTATTTTGGCAAATTTCTTTTTAGCCAACTTAGACAAATATGATTTTACCTTTTCCTCGTTACTCTCAGCTTTACGATAAGAAAGCTCAAAAATCAGACGGAAGTCTGTTTGAAGAGCAGGATTTTAGAGATTTGCAGGTTTGGTTTAATTTGTCGTGGTTTGATCCTTATTGGCGTAAAACCGACGAATTTATTAAATTTTTGTATGATAAAGGAAAAGATTTTACCGAAGATGAAAAAAGAAATCTTATTGATAAACAGATTGAAATCTGCGGAAAAATAGTTTCTAAACATAAAGAAGCTCAAGACAGAGGGCAGATTGAAGTTACCGTAACGCCTTTTTATCACCCTATTCTTCTTTTGCTTTGCGACACGGATGTGGCAAAAGAAGCAACGCCTGAAATAAACCTGCCTCAAAAAAGATTTGTTCACCCTGAAGACGCTTTATGGCATATTGAAAACGCCGTTTCTTATTATGAAGAAAGGTTTGGTGGCAAACCTTTGGGAATGTGGCCTTCGGAATGCTCCGTGTCAAACGCCGCGGTTAAACTTATTTCAGAAGCCGGAATAAAGTGGACGGCAACGGATGAAGCGGTTTTGTTTAACAGCGTAAAAAACATATCGTGCGACAGAAGACATTTATTTAAGCCGTTTCAATTAAATATAAACGGTAAAAATTTAAACATAATTTTTAGAGATCGCGGACTTTCTGATTCCATAGGTTTTGCGTATTCTAAATGGAATGAGCAAGACGCTGCAAATGATTTTATAGCCAAGATTAAAAGTATCGGCGAGTATGCCTCGTCGCTTACAGACGCTCCTCTTATATCCGTTATTTTAGACGGGGATAATTGTTGGGAATACTATAAAAACGACGGTTGGGATTTTTTAACGAAACTTTACGAAAAACTGAGCGCTGACGGCGATATAGAAACGGTAAGAGTAAGCGAATATCTTGCAAAATTTCCTCCGAAAGACGTAATAACAAATTTAACCGCAGGGTCGTGGATTAATGGAAATTTTGGCGTTTGGATAGGTAGCGCTGAGGATAATAAATCTTGGGATTATTTATCTATGACAAGAGACGCGTTGGCAGACAAATTAAAATTGAGCGATTCTGAAAATATAAAGACGGCTTGGGATACTTTGCATGCGGCTGAAGGGTCTGATTGGAATTGGTGGTATGGCGACGATCATTGGGTATGGTTGTTCCTGAAGCGTTGTTTGAAACGATAGGAAACAATTCTAATCAAAAGTATGTCGTAAACCATGCGGTTGTTATTTCTCCAAAGATTGATGGAAAAAGCTCAGATTATGAGGAATGGGGCAAATCAAGTTTTTATAAGCCCGGAACAAGCGGCGGAACAATGCATCAAGTCTCTACAATAGTAAAGTCGTTCAATTATGGTTTTAACGCCGATAACTTGTATTTAAAGGTTGATTTTAATGAAGAATCTTTAACAGGCTTTTCTTTAAAGATAATATTTTTAAAGCCTGTGGAAACAATTATAATTTTAAGTTTTGATTTAGAGAATAAAATATTGGTTATAGATGGGCAAGGGAAAAATATGGATGTTGCAAACGGTATTTTTAATAAAAGCGTCGAGTTTGCTTTACCATTTTCTTCTTTGGGGTTTCCCGAAGAATATGAAAATATTAAATTTGCGATATCGGTAAACAAAAATAATTCTGAAATTGAAAGATGGCCTTATCAATCTACAATAGAAATACCAAAACCCGTTAAAGTTTAAATTGCGCAAACACGCTCGCTTGGCGTTTTGGTTATAAATGTTTTGGAAAAATAGATGACGCTAAAAGAGGTTTTGTTAAACGGTAAAAAATATTGGGGATTTGAGGGGGAAATATATCCCGGTAGTAATTTAGTTTTTATAAAAGGAAGCATTGGTTTTATAATGTGCGGTTATTTAAATCTTGAAACAGCCGAAAAAATGAATAACGTTGCCGCTATTGTGACAGGGGTTAAAAGCGTTGATGATACGTTAAAGAAAAATTCTACGACAAATGCTCAAAAAATTGGCGTTGTATCTGGCATTTCCGTTTTGGAAACTCTTGAGAAAATCGGTTAACAATCGGATAATTTGACAAGGATAAATAAAATGTGTATATTATCCATCTAATCGCGGGGTGGAGCAGCCCGGTAGCTCGTCAGGCTCATAACCTGAAGGCCGCAGGTTCAAATCCTGCCCCCGCAATTCATAAGATTTATACGGCCTCTCTTTGCGGGTCGTATTTTTTTTGCAAATGTAAAAGAGTTTTCTTATTTGGTATAATCGCAGCATGATAATTGATGATTTAAAAAATATAAAGCGCTATTCAAATTTTAACAGTTCTATTAAAGAGGTATAAGATGATTATAGGGTTGACCGGTTCTTATTGCTCGGGGAAAGATACAATTGCAGATTATATGTCAAAGAAATACGGATACAAACATTTTTCTTTGTCTGACGTTATAAGAGAGATAATGAAAGAAGTTGGAATTGAGCCTACAAGAGAAAACCTTATTGCGTTTGGCGCAAAACTTCGCGAAGAAAACGGCAATGGCGTTTTGGCAAAGAAAGTTTTAGAGAAAGCCAAAAATGGCGGCAAATATTGTATAACTTCAATAAGGCATTCAGAAGAGGTGAACGAACTTGGAAAAAGAGAAGATTTTGTGTTACTAAATGTTGACGCTCCTCAGGATGTTCGTTTTGAAAGAATGCAGAAAAGGAAAAGACCGGGCGATCCTCAGACGTTGGAAAAGTTTATAGAGCTTGAAAAAAAAGAATCTCAGACTTCAGGTTCAAGGCAACAGCTCAGAAAAACAGCCAATATGGCGGATATTACTTTTATAAACGATTCCAACAATATAACGACTCTTGAAGCTACAGTGGACAATCTTTTAAAAGATTTAGAAAATGAAAGAAGAAATCTTTGATGTCGCGGTTATAGGCTGTGGCGCTTCAGGAATGATGGCGGCCATAAAAGCCGGAGAGCGGGGTTTAAAAACTATAGTTTTGGAGAAGAAGTCGCGTCCCGGCATAAAGCTTTCAATTACCGGAAAAGGAAGATGCAATCTTACAAATAGCGCTCCAATAAAAGAATTTATAGATTGTTTTCATAACGGGAAATTCTTATACGGCGGTTTCAATGCGTTTTCAAATCTTGACGCAATCTCTTTTTTTGAAAATTTAAGAGTTCCGTGCAAACTAGAAAGCTAGAAAGAGGCGGAAGATATTTTATTTCAAGCGGCAAAGCTCAAGACGCGGTTGATGCTCTTGTAAAAAAGGTTAAGAAGTTTTCCAAAATACTCGCTTCATTTGATGCGAAAGGCGTAAAGAAAAGTAATGATTTTACGTTTATAATTTCTTACGGCAACAATTCAATAAAATCAAAAAATTTAATATTAGCCTGCGGCGGAGCTTCGTATCCTTCAACCGGTTCGGATGGTTCAGGGTATGCTATTGCAAAGTCTTTAGGGCATGCTATAAAACCTCCAATTCCCGCCCTTGTCCCCATAGTTTTAGATAAAGAATATTTAAAAGAACTTCAAGGTTTAAAGTTAAAGAATGTTGAAGCTTCCGTTATTTCCAGCGGCAAGACTCTTTCCAAAGAGTTCGGCGAGATGGAGTTTACGAGTTTTGGAGTGGACGGACCGATAATTTTAACGCTGAGCAGACTTATATCGGAAGAGATTTCTGGTAAAAAATTGATTTTATCTTTGAATTTAAAGCCTGCTCTTTCAAAGGAACAATTGAATCAAAGATTGTTGAGGGAAATAGATAAAATTGGGCGGTGCCATGTAAATATTATGTTTAAAGAGCTGATTCCCGTTCAAATGATAAGATCGTTTGTAAATTATTGCGAAATTAACGCGACTAAGCGATGTTCACAGATTAATAAAGTTGAAAGGGAAAAAATGCTGAACGGATTTTTTGATTTCAGGTTTAATATGATAAAAACTAAAGATTTAAAAGAAGCAATAGTTAAAAGAGGCGGTGTTGTTACTGACGAAATAAATCAGAAAACAATGGAATCAAAATTGGTTAAGGGATTGTATTTTTGTGGTGAAATTATAGACGTAGACGCGCCTACGGGCGGTTTTAACTTGAAGGCGGCGTTCTCAACGGGATACTTAGCGGGAAGTTCAATAGGATAGATAGTAAAATGAATATTTTTGAAGCATTTATGACGGTATGTTTCGGAGCAGCGTGGCCTTTTTCAATATATAAATCTTACAAAGGTAAGAGCTTGGAGTTTTTGATAGTTGTAATAATATGGTATATATGCGGTATAACGTGCAAAATATTTTATAATTATGATAATGTAATTTTTTTGTATCTCTTGAATTTTGTCATGGTTTTAACGGATTCTTGTTTGTACTTTAGGAATAATCTGATTGCCAAAAGATAGTTTATTTAGAAAATAAAATGATGCGATATAAAGACGGACCGCAATCGCCAAGAAAGAAGTCTTTTGGCAATTATGACTTTCCCTCTGTACGCAAAACGAGAATAATGCATGGAAAAGTATGTAAATCGCTAAAAGTTTTGCGAACATTTTGTATCCCCTTTATATGCTCTGCTATATTAGGATACTACGCTTCGCTTGCAGTCCATTTAAAAAACAATCTAATCGCAATAATATAAATTTGGATTGTGGACGGTTTACAAAACGTTTTTAAATAATCTCTAAATGCCAATACCACATCCATTCTGCATGGTTGCTTTATCCAATTATTTTGTAAATATTTAATAAATTGTTTTATAGCTCTAAAATATGTTTCTATGGTTTTTGGCTTGCTATCGATAAATGAAGTGAACCTATCAAGTAAATCTTGAATAATAATGTAGGGTTGCGCTGCGCCGCTCGCTTAGGTTATCGTTTGCAATTATTGTATGTTATACACATATATTTATACACAGTTGTATTTGTATATAAAACTATATACTACGCTTATCAAGCGCTGTTTTGCAAAGAAATAGCAATAAGGCTTGGACTAAAAAGAGCTTTTGTGTAATTCAGTCAAAAATGTTTACCTTTGTCATGAAATTTTTGAAAATAGAGATTTATAATTAACGATTTTCCCAATTCTTTTACAAATCTGCAAAGATAACAAGGCAAGAACCTTTACAAATGGTTGACATACTACCGCTAAAAGGTAAAATATATATTATGCTGAAGTCATTTGCAGATAATCAAAATAGATAAAGGAAGAGAATTAAGACAAGAGCTAGACGCAAATTTGTCTGAATTAAGAATAATCGCCGCTGTGTTGTTTAAGCGTATCTCGAAAAAGGATGCCCGCCGTTTTGCCTTGCAAGAGAACTTTTTTATCTGATCTAGGTCGTGCGGTGAGTTCATAGTAAACCCTGGCTTTCCTTTATCTAGTATCTAGCAGGTTGTACGATTTTAGCTCGCGTTCCCAGAATTTTCTAAATTGCGGATCGCCTTCAATTCGCACAGGGAGTGCTACGTCGTCTGATTCGTAAATAGGACGAACTCCTCTACGTCCAGCTTTTTCTATCCGAGACACGAACGCTTCGGTGTCGGGTACTCGCCGCCCTTACAAAATGGTGAGAGGGCGTCTAGCTCTGCTTCTTCCTCTAGGACTAACGTTGCCGCCGTGAGCCTCAACTGAGTTTCTAAACGCGAGCTAACGGTCTTAGAGCGCCTCGTAGATATCTTTCGGTAGGTGGCTGTATCGAATTTTATTTGCGTAAAACCACGCGACTGCTTGTTCTTTATTAAAGTGTTCGCCACCTTGTAGGAATGGTATTAGCGCGTCATTCTCTCTTTTTTCATCGTCGGTTAATGGTCCTCCGCCACGTCTGAGAAGCGACTCCTGAAGTTTGTCCTTACGGTCTTAGTCCCCGTAGATGCATGACAGCTCTGGATACTTATCCTTCGTCTCTTGATCTGTCATTTTTCCTCCTGTTCTTTTTTAGCTGCTTCGTCCATTTCTCTCAGCAAAGAAGATTGTCTAATTTCTGAATTCATTTTCCATCCGGTAATTTTATAATCTCGTGTATCCTATTGGTTTTGGCGGTATATCCCCCCCCCCCCCCCCCAGAATAACTATAATATACACACGCGAAGATTTCGCATTTTTCTTGTTTTGCGGGTTTCTTTTTTTTGCTTGCAAAGTCGCATTGCTAGAACCGATGAACTCAGGATACTTTTTTCAAAAAGTTTATATTCTGGAGAGCGGCAACACAATTTAGCAACAGCGCTTTCTACTACATATGAAGTTTCGCACGGTATAGAGAATATTTTAAAAAAAGAAGAGGCGACTTAAAATGTTGAAGAAATTAGCAAGCATGTTGTTAGCGTTAGCGTTGTTGGTTTCAGTAAGCGGTAGAGCAGAGTCGCAGGAGCAGGCTCTTAGTGAAGATGAGATAAATATTATTAAAGAAGCAGAATTAATATTGCAAAGAAAGGGCAAAGCGGATGGAGTGACTTGCAAGGATACTGAGACTACTTGGGATAGAGTTAAAAGAAAAACGTCTGAGACAAAACAGTGGATATTAGAAAACAAATGGAAGTGCATGATTAAAATTATGTGCGTTGGCATCATCATAGTCTCCGTAGGGATGAACATAAGAGACATAATAAGAGAGTAAGCTGATCGGTGATCAGCATGAGGCTCGGACTGATACTCAAGAACAACTCGCGGCTCCGATATATGTTCAGGAGGATCGTGTCGCGGCTCTAATATATCAGGATAATGTCACATATATTCAAGATGGTGTCGCGTATCCGATTCTGATAATTATTATGATAATGATGAGGATCATGATCCGCTATTTAAATTTTCCAGATGCTCGGGAAGCTCGGAATGCTCGGTGTTGCAAGATCTAATAAACCTTATAACACCTGAAAATATTTTACTTTATATGCTCATCAAAGGGCAATTCTGTCTGTTCATTTAATTTTGGATAGGCGCGTTGTAATAATCTATTAGCGCCTGTAAGAACTTTTTATCCCGTATTGTTTGATAACCTGTCGCCTCATCCACAAGTGAGGTTAACCAACCACGGCAAAAGCACGCATTAGTAAATAAGCCTTATCTGCAGTTATTGCTTGTTTTTCTGTCAAGCCAGAATTGTTTTTTTGCAAAAACCCAATTATGTAGAGCAGGAAGGTACCCGCGAGGTTGTGGATATTAAAAAACTTAACGCGGATATAGCGCAAATAGTGGCAAGGGAAACCCAACTAACTGCGCAAAGAGATAGATAAAAATAATTTCAGAAATTGAGGGTTAAAAATATGAGACGAATTGACGAACTTAGCAAAAAAAAGGCGTATCAATTATTTGACAGCGGCGATATCGAAAATATTGAAGTCGGCACGGTAAAAGGGCTATGCCAAA
>JAITND010000012.1 GCA_031290625.1 Endomicrobium sp.
GTTTGCTTCTTTTTCTTCTACTTCTCTACGTACTACTGCTAGGGCTGCCTGTACTTCTGATAGTTTTTCTTCTGCTGCACGCGACTCTCCCTGCACTCTTTCTAGGTCTGCCTGTAATCCTTCTACTTCTTTTTTTGTGTCTTGTAGGGATATCCCCATATTACTTCTCTTTTTTGTTCTTCTTCTTTGTCTTTCTCTGTCCGTAATCTTCGCATTTCTGTAAATGTTCTTGCTAGGTCTCCCTGTGCTTTTGCTAGGTCTACTTTATATCGGTTTACTTCTTTTTTTGCTTCTTTTTTTGCTTCTTCTTTTTCTTCTTCTGCTCGGCGAAGGGATGCACTTTCTTGTTTTAGCCGCTTGATATTATCATCAAGAAACGTCTGAAATTCTTCCGATCTAGCGTTTGCTTCTCTCTGTATTTTTTTTTGAAGTTTCTTCTAGTTTTCTAGTCTTTTCTTCTAATTCTTCTTTTGCGCGCGCTTCTCTTCTCTTTGCTTTTTTGGCTACTCTGTCTCTTTCTGCAGCAGATGCTTCTCTACGCACTCTTTCTACTTCTCCCGCGTCTTTGTTTCTTTCTTCTTTTTCTGTGCGCGCTCTTGTTTCTGCGGTTCCTTTCTGTAATCTTTCTAGCGCTTTTGCCAACCTGTCTCTTTCTGCTGCTACTGCTTGTTCATTTTCTGCTGATACTCTAACTATTTTGGTCATCGCTTCTGTCATTTCTGTCCGTTCTTTTATTAGTTCTCTCTGCGCTGCTTCTAGTTCTTCCCGGGTTTTTTCACCAAGAGAATCGCCGTTAAATAAAACTAGCGCAACCAGCGCTATCAGTAACTTGATCTTTAATAATTTTGTTATCATACTTGTCCCCCATAATAGTTATTTAAGTCTAGTATCATTAATAGTTTACTATTTTTCTCTTTCTTTTCTTTGAAAATTGTGATTTTTTGTAAAAATGTAAAAAGTTAGATAAACGCATTTTGAAGTGTTACAAGATAAAAGAAAGAATTTTGCCAGTATTAGAAAAAACATAACGTTAAGATTGCTTTGTGTGGATTTTGATACAGAAATTTTGCTTAGACCTTTCATAGAACTTCTAACCTATTAATAAAAATTTGTAAAAATTTATGATATAACAACCATGCGAGTTCTAGCTGGATTGTTAGCTAAGATATCAAAATGCAAGTATTTGGCAAGATGTTTTAGAGGAATGAATGAAATACGGATTTGTAAAAATTGCGGCGGCGACGCCGAATGTCATCGTTGCGAACCCGCAAGAAAATGCGTCTGAAATAGTGAAGCTTATAAAGCAAGCAAACACAAGTTTGGTTGAGCTTTTAGTTTTTCCCGAGCTTTGCGTAAGCGGATATACATGCGGGGAGTTGTTTTTATCCGACGTTGTAAAAGAATCGGTCTACAAAGCTTTAGATATAATACGTAAATCTACTGTTGGAAAGAAGTCTCTAATTTTTGTCGGATCGCCGACATGGAGAGAAGGTAAACTTTATTCTTGCGCCGTCGCGTTTCAAAACGGAAAAGTTTTAGGCGTTGTTCCTAAAACGTATCTTCCTTCTTATTCAGAATTTTATGAACTTCGTCATTTTACTTCCGGAAAGAATATATCCAGCTTTATTAAACTTTGTGGGCAAGACGTTCCATTTGGAACGAATATAATTTTTTCAGCGAAGAATAACGAAAATATAAAAATATCTGCGGAGATATGCGAGGATATGTTTACGGTATCTCCGCCGTCTAATAGTCACGCTCAAGCCGGCGCAACCGTAATAGCAAATCTTTCGGCATCTAACGAGCTTATAGGAAAAAGCGATTACAGAAGGACGTTAATAAAAGCGCAAAGCGGGCGTTTGTCTTGCGGATACGTGTATGCTTCCGCGGGAAGTAGCGAGTCTGTAAGTGATATAATATTTTCAGGGCATCGTATTATTGCAGAAAACGGAGTTATTCTTACAGAAAGCGGGCTTTTCAAAGAAGGTCTTACTATAAGCGAAATAGATACTGAAAGACTTGCTTACGAACGTCGTCGGCTAAATGTTTTTGAAACAAATTCTGAAGGGTATCTTAATGTGGAATTTGATTTTAATGAAACGGGAGAAAGTCTTACAAGGTTTGTTTCTCCGTTGCCGTTTGTTCCAAACGATGCAGATTCTTTATCAAACCGCGCGGAATTGATATTAAAAATTCAATCGCAGGCTTTGGCGGAAAGATTAAAATTTACTGGGCTTAATGCAGTTATAGGTATTTCTGGAGGGCTGGATTCTACTCTTGCTTTGCTTGTAATATTGCGAAGTTATGAAATACTCGGCAAAGACAAGAAAGATATTATAGCTGTTACTATGCCGGGACATGGAACAAGCGAAAGAACTTTAAAGAATGTGGGAAAGTTGACTAAGGCTGTAAATGTACATATTAGAGAAATCTCAATAACAGAATCTGTTGATAAGCATTTAAAAGATATTAAACATAAAGGCGGTAAAGACATAACATATGAAAATGCTCAAGCCCGCGAACGTACGCAGATATTGATGGACATAGCCAACGCTGAGAACGGATACGTAATAGGCACGGGCGATTTGTCCGAAAATGCTTTAGGTTGGTGTACCTATAATGGCGATCATATGTCTATGTATGCGGTAAATTCTTCGGTCCCTAAAACTCTTGTAAAGCATCTTGTTTCTTACGAATCTCAAAGAGTTAAAAAATATAAAGAAGCTTTGATGGATATTTTAAATACAGACATAAGCCCTGAACTTCTTCCGTTAAAATATGGAAAAATTTCTCAGAAGACAGAAGATATAATAGGACCTTACGAATTACACGACTTCTTTTTATATTACACTGTCCGCTTCGGACAAAAACCTGAAAAAACGCTTTTTCTGGCAACAAAAGCATTTAACAAAACTTATTCCAAAGAGAATATAGAAAAACATTTTAGGACTTTTTTAAAACGTTTCTTTTTCAGTCAATTCAAAAGGAATTGTTGTCCTGATGGAATTAAGATAGGAACAATTTCTCTATCGCCCCGAGGATATTGGAGAATGCCAACTGAAAGCAGCGCAGTTGCTTGGCTTAACGACATATATTAGAAATGATGCGTCGTCTCTTATGACGACCTGACCTTCCCGCCGAAAAAGCGGGCAAATAGAAATTAGCGAAAAATGGAAAAATACAAAAAGGGAAGGTAGAGGTATGAAAAGAAGCAAGTTTAGCGAGGAACAGATTATTGGCATATTAAATGAAGCTGAAAGAGGCGTAAAAGTACTAGATTTGATTAGGAAATATGGGATCGCGGCATATTTCGCCTAACTTATTATTGGCTTATGGGGGGGGGCATGATAGAATACGTAAAGTTTTTTGTGGAGTTATGTTTTGGGTTGGGTATGTTTATAAACGCCGTTCTTTTTACTCCTCAGATAGTTAGTCTGTTCAAAACTAAAAATTCCAAAGGACTTTCTTTAACTACTTTCATCGGGTTTAATATTATCCAGATATTTAGTCTTTTACACGGCTATATTTATAATGATTATGTTTTTATGTTTGGAATGTTATTAAGTTTGATGTTATGCGGATGCGTTACTTTTTTGATTATTCTGTACAGATTTAAACCCCGAGTTTAAAAAGATAATTTTTGCGAGTGAAAAGAAGCAAAAAAGGGAATATGCAAAACAGTTCTGTTTTGGCTAGAGGATAGCATTGTTCAAATATAGAAGACTTTATAAGATTTATTTGGAAGACGTCCCGTTGTTTATTAAGGAGAGAGTGGTAAATGGTTAAAAAGATAGAAACGCCTTATTATCTGATTGACGAAAAGAAACTATTAAAGAATCTCAAAAAAATTGAATATGTAAGAAATTTCAGCGGAGCTAAGTCAGTATTGGCGTTGAAATGTTTCTCTACGTGGTCTGTTTTTGATTTGATGAGCAAATATATGGACGGCACTACAAGCAGTTCTTTGTACGAAACAAAACTTGGTTACGAACAGTTTGGCAAAGAAACGCATGCATTCAGCGTCGCTTATTGTGCCGAAGACATCAAAGCTCTTAAAAAGATTTCAGACAAGATTATATTTAATTCTGCGTCTCAGCTGAAAATGTTTTATAAAGAAGTAAAGCATATAGATATAGGTTTAAGAATAAACTCCGGAATTAGTTATTCTCATTTTGATTTGGCAGATCCTGCTAGAAAATATTCCAGACTTGGCGTAATTTTTATTAAAGATATCATGTCCGTTTTGGATAAACTGAGCGGGGTGATGTTTCATTATAATTGCGAAAACGACGACTTTGGCGCCTTTAGCAAAATGTTGGACAAAATAGCTTCAAAATACGAGAAAATCCTTCATAAAGTTAAGTGGGTCAGTTTGGGCGGGGGATTGTATTTTACAAAAGAAGGCTATCCCTTAGACAAGTTTTGCGAGAAATTAAAAAGTTTTAGCGAACAATACGACGTGCAGGTTTATTTGGAGCCGGGAGAAGCGGCAATTACTAAAAGCTGCGAGCTTGTTACAACTGTTTTAGACATTGTAAAGAATGTAAAAGATATAGCTATAGTCGACGCCTCTATTGAAGCCCATATGTTAGATCTTCTTATTTACAGGACTCCCGCTAAAATGGAATCCGATGCGGGCAAACATAAATATATAGTTGCGGGACGTTCTTGTTTAGCAGGCGATGTTTTTGGGGAATACAAGTTTAAGAGCAAATTAAAAGTTGGTTCTACAGTATGTTTTGCCGACGCTGCAGGGTATACAATGGTCAAGAAAAACTGGTTTAACGGTATAAAAATGCCGTCTATTGCGCTAAAGAGGCTTAATGGAAAGGTGGAAATTATCAAACAGTTTTTATATAACGACTTCCTATCCGATTTGTCGTAAATTTTGTTTTAAGCTTGAAGTCGTTTGATGTTATTGCGAAGGGGGTGGGTAATGTTTTTTTCTTTCGTGATGATGTCTTTTGGTATTTTAAATAAATAAGAAAGAGGGACAGATTGGTATTTTAAATAAATAAGAAAGAGGGACAGAGAGGAATTTATAGGAAATGGAAAAAAGGAATGTGCTGATTGTAGGGGCCGGCGGCGTTGCCCATGTTGCCGCTCATAAGTTTGCACAGAGCAATGATTTGTTTGAAAATATTTATTTAGCTTCGCGTTCTTTGGGCAGCTGCGAGCAAATAATAGAAGGTATAGAGCGTAAAAATAATTATAAAGATCCTGCCAAAAAAATACAAATCAAACAGATAGACGCCCTAAACGTTCCTGAAATGATTAAGTTAATGAAAGATCTGAAAATTTCCATTACTGTAAATTTAGCGTCGGCTTTCTGCAATATGTCAATTTTAGAAGCTTGTATAGAAACGGATTCGGCATATATAGATACTGCAATCCACGAAGAACCAAATAAAGTTTGTGAAAATCCGCCATGGTACGCCAACTATGAGTGGAAACGCAAGGACAGATGTCAAGATAATGGCATAACGGCAATTTTGGGTTCTGGTTTTGATCCCGGAGTAGTAAACGCTTATGCAGCGTACGCTAAAAAGCATTTCTTTGATACTATAGACACAATAGATATAATGGACGTAAATGCAGGCAGTCACGGCAAGTACTTTGCCACAAATTTTGACCCTGAGATAAACTTTAGAGAATTTGTAAAAGTTTGGACTTGGATAGACAAACAGTGGGTTTGCAAGCCTGTTCATTCCGAAAAACAAGCATATGACTTTCCAGTAGTAGGCAAACAAACCGTATATTTAACAGGACATGATGAGTTACATTCCCTTTCAAAGAATATTGATGCAAAGTCAATAAGATTTTGGATGGGTTTTAGCGATCACTATATAAATTGCTTTAATGTGCTTAAAAACATAGGTCTTTTGTCTGAAAAGTCTGTAAAAACAGCTGAAGGGCTAGAAGTAGTGCCTTTAAAAGTAGTCAAAGCATGTTTGCCAGATCCTAAAACGCTTGCAGCCAATTATACTGGCAACACATGTATAGGCGATTTGATAGTAGGTACTAAAGGCGGTCGTAAAAAAGAGCTGTTTATATATAATGTATGCGATCATAAGGCTTGCTATGAAGAAGTTGAATCGCAAGCTATAAGCTATACTGCTGGCGTCCCTGCGGTTGCAGCGACTATTTTAGTAGCTAGAGGAGAATGGGACGTTAAAAAAATGGTAAACGTTGAAGAGCTTAATCCAGATCCTTTTATAGATCTTTTAAAGGATATAGGACTTTCTACAGAAACCATAAAAGTAAGCTATTCAAAATAGTATAGTTTTGTTAATTTTAATTTAAAAAGCTTTTATCGTTGTTACCTCCCCTCCCCCTTAAAAAACAATCTAATCGCAATAATATCATTTTGTAAATATTTAATAAATTGTTTTATAGCTCTATAATATGTTTCTATAGAAAAGAAAAATACTCTATACGAATAAACAATAAGGATGAACAATGAAAATACCAGTAGTAGCGCCTTCAGAAATTTTACGAGAGGAATTTTTAACACCTTTCCAACAATTGGGTGTTGGAACAAAAAAAGAGTCTCCCGAATGGGAGTATTTTAAACGATAACCATATAATTAGTCTAGGCAAACTGCTTGAAATAAAAGTAAAAACAGAGCAAAATCTAGGTTTTACCTTATTATAACATGAATGGGGCGGAAGCGAAAGAATGCATCAACGCCAACCCGGGTATATATTTTCAAGAGGCAAAGAAAACGGGATATGTATTTGTATGTTCTATATGTGAAAACGGAAGCGGAAGGGACGGTGCGGGAATAACGGAAAATCCGCAAAATAAAGGGAACTATAAGCGCTTTAAGCGCGGGGAGTCTGGCGACGCGTTGCATTTTATTGGAAGTTGCATTTTATTGGAAAAGAATTCGGATTAAGCGATTTTAATAATGGCGCATGCGGAGCTGAACGATTATCATAACACATAAACAGAGCGTTTCCGCCAAATGTAGCGAGACAATAGGCAATGTCCGCGTTGGAGTATAGGCTACGTTCTCCTAGATCAACTGTTGAGAAATATACGGATTTGAGGCGAGTACAGTTGTTTTAATTTTAGTTGGGGGTTCTTGGGTGTTTGTTGTAAGTTGTAAACAGAGGAGGACTTTTTCTTTACCGTTTCCGTTTGTCTTTGATATATTGCTTGGCTTCGTCTAGTGACGGAGAAATAGAATTGCGGCGTTAGATGGGGCTATTACGTCAGCCTCTCTTTGCTCCTCTTCGTTAAAGATAACCTTTGCCGCCAACGAGCTTCATTGGACGCATTAAGCATAGCCAAACGGACACCTGCCTCGTAGGGTGCCGCACGTCGGTTAGGGTGCCGCACGTCGGTTCTGTCGGATGGCTCCTGAGGCTGAAACCGCCCACTTAAGTTCGCTGATTTGTTCTTCAGAATAATTACGAGCACCTAGAATTTGGCGAAGTCTTGCAGGTGAAATTGCCCCATTGATTTAAGTGAAATATGGGTGTCCGATAATAATTATTATGTTAAGTACAAGTGGTTTTACACAGTGTTGTTAACAGTAAAGTTGATTGTTATTTTCTTGTAATTTATGCTTATAAATATAAATAATTTAAAATTAAATTATATTTTACTTTAAAAGTTATCAATTATCGCTCGCAGTTTTGTGGATAATTTAACTTTTAGATTATTAAATTTTTTAGTGTTTTATTGGAGCAAATTTGCTATTATTTATTATTAATTTTTAAAGGAGGACGCGATGCGCCGCTTTTTTACCGCTGTTACTGTGACAATGACAATTTTTCTACTTATTACTATTTTTGCGCCTGATTTCTCTTTTTCCGAGTCTGAGAATGAGTTGTTTAAAAATCTTGATAAAGTAAAACTACAAACCCCGCCAACCGCTGGGGATCGTTCAGTATTAAAGGATAAAATTATATGTATAGACCCGGGACATCAAAGGGTTGGCAATAAAGAGCAAGAGCCTATATCCCCAAACAGCCAGAATACCAAACCGAAGGTTGCGCCGGGAGCTAAAGGCGTGGTCAGCGGCGTCCCCGAATACGTAATTACCCTAAATATAGCCGAAAAATTAAAAGGATTGCTTAAAGATAAAAAAGCTGTAGTCGTTATGACGAGAAAGACTCATGATGTAAATATTAGTAATGTTGAAAGGGCTTTAGTTGGCAATATGATTGGCGGTGAAATTATGGTGCGTATACATGCCGACAGTTCTTTGGATAGTTTAAAAAGAGGCGTTTCTGTGCTTATTCCTTCAAAAAAAAGCATAAATAACCCCATTTTAGCGGCTAAAAGTAGAAAAGCAGGTGAAATTATCCTTAAAGAAGTGTTAGAAATTACAAATGCTGATGACTTAGGAATTGTTGAAAGAGATGATTTAAGCGGGTTTAATTGGTCTAAAATCCCCGTAGTTCTTATAGAAACTGGATTCTTAAGCAATCCAAAAGACGATAAGTTGTTAAATTCAAACAGCTACCAATATAAGTTGGCTAAAGGTATTTATAACGGATTAATAGAGTATTTTAGAAATTAAAAACTAGTATGTAAAAGCAATATTGGACGCATTGGACGACGCTTTGTATATAATTGCTAGAACAAATCGGCTTTAACAAACAAACTTCATACAAGATTTTGTTTAACGAGCGTTTCGGCTATTTGGACTGCATTTAGAGCAGCGCCTTTTAGTAAATTGTCAGAAACTATCCAAAATGTTAAAGCGTTATTTTTTGTAGAAATATCCGAACGAATTCTGCCTACATACGTTGTCTGCATGTTTTCTGCAAATAAGGGCATAGGATACTTTTTACTTTCAGGTTCGTCCATCAATTGAATGCCTTTAGCTTTTGAAAGCAAATCTTTAGCCTGTTGCGGCGAAATAGGCTTTTCTGTTTCAATCCACACATTTTCAGAATGGGAACGGAATACAGGGACTCTTACGCATGTAGCGCTTACTTCTATGGAATTGTCCCCAATTATTTTCTTAGTTTCATTGGTCATCTTCATTTCTTCTTTTGTATAACCGTTTTCTGTGAAAACATCTATTTGCGGTATTAAATTGAACGCAATTTGATACTGAAACTTATTGGCTGCAGGAATAGATTTTCCTTTAGCCCAAGCTTTAACCTGTTTAGTAAGCTCATTTATTCCTTTTTGACCTGCTCCTGAAACAGACTGATATGTTGAAACTATAATTCTTTTGATTTTCGCAAAATCATGTAGAGGTTTTAAAGCTACAACCATCTGGATTGTTGAACAATTAGGGTTTGCTATAAGTTTTTTGTCCTTTTTTAAATCATGAGGGTTTACTTCAGGCGTTACCAATGGAATGTCTTTTTCCATTCGCCAAGCGCTGGAATTATCTATTACAAAACACCCGTCTGCTGCAAAAAACGGCGCAAACTCTTTAGAAACGTCAGATCCTGCGCTAAAAAGAGTTATATCTACTCCTTTGCCGCTGTCTTTAGCGAGCAATTCAACGGTTACTTCTTTACTGTTATATGTTAACTTTTTGCCTACAGAACGTTCCGAAGCTAAAAGTTTTATACTTTCAACAGGGAAATTCCTGCTTTCAAGCATTTTAATCATTTCAAGACCAACTGCGCCTGTCGCGCCGACAATTGCTAATTTGAATTTTCTCATCTTTTTTCTTAACCTCTATCTAGCGCGGCAAAACTTATACATAAAACGCGATTAAATCGCCGACTTCTGTTGTTGAAAGTCCCATTTTACCTGCAGACATGCTCTTAATTTTTCCTGATTCTAAGGCTTTGATTACTGCATTATCTATTTCTTTTGCGGCTTTAGCCTCGCCAAGCGCGTCCAACATCATTGCTCCAGCGTTAATTGCCGCTATAGGATTGATAATGTTTTGCCCTGTATATTTTGGCGCAGAACCACCCATAGGTTCAAACATGGATACGCCTTTTGGATTGATATTCCCCCCTGCGGCTACGCCCATTCCGCCTTGAATCATCGCGGCAAGATCTGTAATAATGTCGCCAAAAAGGTTGTCGGTAACTACTACGTCAAACCATTCTGGATTTTTTACAAGCCACATGCATATTGCGTCGACGTTGGCATAATCGCCTTTTATTTGGGAGTATTCTTTTGCTATATCGTTAAAAGCGCGATGCCACAAATCTGAAGCATAAGTTAAAACATTGGTTTTTCCGCAAAGCGTAAGTTTATTGTTTTTTGCTCTCTTTTTTGTCAATTCAAAGGCGTAACGAATGCATCTTTCAACGCCAAATCTAGTGTTTATAGATTCTTGCGTAGCCACTTCGCGAGGCGTATTTTTTCTTAAAAAACCGCCTGCTCCAGTGTACAGTCCTTCAGTGTTCTCACGGACAATTACCATGTCTATGTCTGAGGGCTTCTTATCTTTTAGCGGCGTTTCAACATTAGGATATAGTTTAACCGGACGCAAATTTACGTATTGGTCCAAGTCAAAGCGAAGTTTTAAAAGAATTCCTTTTTCAAGAATTCCGGGTTTTACGCCAGGGTGACCTATCGCGCCAAGGTACATTGCGTCAAACTTCTTAAATTCTTCAATCATGCTTTCCGGCAGTACTTCGCCAGTTTTTAGGTATCTTGCTCCGCCAAGATCATAATTTACAAACTCAATTTTAAAATTATTCTTATTTGCAACGGTTTCAATAACTTTTACACCTTCTCTTATTACCTCAGGACCTGTGCCGTCGCCAGGTAAAAGAGCTATTTTATAAGTTTTAGACATTAGCGTATTCCTTTTCTTCAATTTTCTTATGCAGCAAAAGTTTTTTATCTTTTTTATTCGTCATAATTGTTTTATCCTCCAAACAAATTGTGATAAAGTTTTTTTTGGTCTGTTTTTTCTAGTTCTTTGAAAAGTTTTTCGCGCTTAGCGTCTTCTTCGGCTTTTTTCTTTTCCTTTTCTTTCTTCGCTTTTTCGATTTTATTGTCTCGCCTCTGGAGATCGGTTTGATATTGATATTCTTTTAGCATGGATCCGCCCCGCTCCCTTGCACGTTTAATTTTGCTTGCTGCTCTTTGGCAAAACGCAACGTCATATAATCGGTTCGGTCGGAACAACCTGTGAAACAGAAACTAAAAATCAAATAAACGCCGACATATGCTTGGGAGTTTCCTTTACTTGGCATAATCGTAATCCTCTTTATTGTCATGATTATATGATTGAATTTCATTGTATGATAGCTTTAATGGTTCTTTCATCTTGTCAATTATTTTCTCTTCAGAAATTTTAGTACGGTTCTCGCAAACTTTTTTAAACTTATTTTCTATATTTTCAGCAGTTTGCGGTAGACTGATAACATAATCACGTATTTTTTCTACATACTCAACAATTATCTCGCTTATATTCAACGGATAACAAAATTCAGATAATTTAATAATATCTAAGTCTTCTTTTAAGCGTTCAATTATCGTTATTGAGTATAGAAAATCATTTGTTTTATCATTTTCTTTCTCCTTTATATTTTGAGGGAATAATAAATTTATAAGAATTCCTCTTCTAGAAAGAGGAATAACACAACCGTTAGGTGTTTTTAGAGGTTGTATATCTTCTTTTTTATAAATTTTTATTACTTCAAATGCTGTAAAGTATTTAATAAAACACGCATACACTTTATACCTTTTATCAAAAAGCATTATCTTGAGTTCTAACTCTTTAGATTTTTTATCATAATTTACTATTTCTTCTTGTAGTTTTCTTTGCTTTGAAACAATATAGAAAAGCAAAATAATAGAACCTATAGCTTCAATGGCAACCCAACCTTCCCAACAAAAAACTGAATTTACTAATTTATGCATATAATACTTTCCAAAAAATTAATTTTTTCATCATTTTATAATCATTTTATATTTTTTCATACTGTTTTCAGTCTCTTCTGCGGGTACATCAGTTTTATTTGTAACGCTTCTTTTCTCGATCATCCAAATCATCCACATCCCATACCCGCATCCAAAAATTAAACCGAGTAGACGCTGCGCGTTGCCTTAGTCTTAGGTCGCATAAGAACTTCACATTGGTCGCTGAGCAAATCGGCATAGCCAAAAAATGTTGGATTTCCGCTATAACTCCTCATACTCGCGCCCTGTACTGTCATCATTTGCGAACACATCAATGTAAACGCTAACACCATAACAACAATTTCCTTTAACATTGCGCATCTGCTCCTTTTTCTTTACCCCGCCCCCTCCCCGCTGAAAACACTGCCGTCCTGTTTCGCCTTTTCTTTGTTCATTTCGGTAATTCTCTCACAGGTTCCATCCTTTTCTTGTCATTGCGGGCTTGACCCGCAATCTATTGTAAATATCTTTTCTTTCGCGTAACTCTTCTTTCAGACGCTCAATCAAGTTCGGCATGACGAAACTGCGCAGGAATATGCATGCTCTATCTTGCCTTGATTATACAATTTCTTAACATAATGCCCAAATTGAGCGCAAGCATGTTCGGTAAACGTCCTGCAAGCGGCTTGCGCAGATCTAGCTTTGCCTTCTTTATGAACGTTAAACATATCTCGGGCAACGTTTCTCCTGCCGTTCTATTTTTGCAGCGCCAAATTTGCTACCGAGCGCAGCTGCACTCTTGCGTGAGATTATCTAAATGCGGCCGCTTTAGTTTTAATTAAAACGCTACGCCATTTAATTTACAGATAAAGCGCCGCTACTTGCAATCGTTGCGGCAATATCGTTAATCATGTCTTGCTTTTTTATTGTAGTTCATTTTTGCCTTGTTGTCATATAAGAAGTGAAATATGTTAATGTTACACACTTACTTCTTTATATACTTTAATAACCCGCCGGCTTTTATGATTTTTTGCATAAATTCAGGGAATGGTTGAGATTGATACGTTTTATTTTGCGTTATATTATGTATAGTTCCTTTATTTAAGTTTATTTCTATTTCGTCGCCGTCTTTTATTGATTTTACAGCTTCTTCGGATTCCAAAATAGGAAGACCTATATTTATTGAGTTTCTAAAGAATATTCTTGCAAAAGAATTTGCTATTACAGCAGACACGCCTGCGGCTTTAATTGATATAGGAGCATGCTCTCTTGAAGAACCGCAGCCAAAGTTGTTTTCAGCTACTATTATGTCTCCCGGTTTAACATTTTTAACAAAGTCTTTATCAATATCTTCCATACAATACTTTGCAAGTACTATGGGATCTGTTGTGTTTAAGTACCTTGCGGGTATTATTTCATCTGTATTTACATTTGAGCCGTATTTATGAACTTTACCTTTTAATATTATGTCTGACATATTTTTTCTCCCGATAATACTGCTATTTTATTTCGTCAGGCGTTGCGATATATCCTTTTATTGCCGACGCTGCGCTTACTGCAGGATTTGCCAAAAATACTTGAGACTCAACATGTCCCATTCTGCCCACAAAGTTTCTGTTGGTAGTGGAAACGCACTTTTCGCCAGAAGCAAGAATACCCATATGTCCGCCTAAGCAAGGACCGCACGTAGGGGCTGAAACAACTGCTCCTGCGTCCATAAATATCTTAAGCAAGCCTTCTTCCAACGCTTGAGAATAAATTGCAGGCGTTGCGGGAATTACTATAGTTCTTACATTAGGATTTACTTTTTTCCCTTTTTTTATGATTGAAGCCGCAATTCTTAAATCTTCAATTCTGCCGTTGGTGCAAGAGCCTATTACAACTTGGTCTATGTAGGTTTTCTTAACGTCTTTAACTGCTTTTGCGTTAGACGGCAAGAAAGGCAACGCAACTTGAGGAAAAATTTTGCTGCAGTCTATTTCATAAGTTTTCAAGTATTTTGCGTCCTTATCGCTTTCGTAAAACTTATATTTTCTTAACGCTCTTTTTGCCGCATATTTTTCCGTTATTTCATCAGGCGCAAATATACCGTTCTTTCCGCCGGCTTCTATAGCCATGTTTGCTATTGTAAATCTGTCAGCCATAGTAAGCTTTTTGCATACAGAACCCGTAAACTCCATAGAATTATAAAGCGCTCCGTCTACGCCAATGAGACCTATTATATATAGAATAATATCTTTTCCGCTTACCCACTTGTTCAATTTGCCCTTTAAAACAAATTTAATTGAGTTTGGAACTTTAAACCAAACTTTTCCCGTAGCCATTGCCGACGCCAGATCCGTTGATCCTACTCCAGTTGAGAATGCTCCCAAAGCGCCATATGTGCAAGTATGCGAATCTGCGCCTATTATTATGTCTCCGGGAATCGCTATGCCTTTTTCAGGAACAATAGCGTGTTCTACGCCTACGTTTCCACCTTCAAAGTAATGTTTTATCTTTTGTTCTTTTGCAAACTCTCTTACAAATTTAACGTGTTCTGCAGATAAAATATCTTTGTTAGGCGTAAAATGGTCCATAACTAGGGCTATTTTATTCTTGTCAAAAACTTTTTTTACGCCCGATTTTTTAAACTCTTTTATCGCTAAAGGAGCGGTAACGTCGTTACCAAGCGCTATGTCAACTTTTGGTTCTATAAATTCACCAGGCTCAACTACTTTTTTACCGCAATGCGCCGCTAATATTTTTTCCGTTATTGCGCTTCCCATATTATTTCCCCTTTCTTGTTTCAAAAGATTTCGCTTTGTTTAGCGCTTGTATGTAAGCCTTAGCTCCGGCTTCTATTATATCTATTGAAGTTCCTTTTACAGAATAAATATTTCCTTTATATTTTACTTTTAAAAAAACTTCCCCCAACGCGTCTTCGCCTGAAGAAACTGCCCTAAGCGAAAACTCCGTAAGAGTAATATTCATTTTTACTATTTTATCTATAGCTTTGTACACTGCGTCAATGGGTCCGCTTCCGCAAGCCGCTTCTTGGAATACTTCAAGTTGAACATTTTTACCGTCTTTCCTCTCTGATATTTTAACGGTTGCCGTAGGTATGCCTGCGCCTGAGGTTACGTTTAGGTATTCAAGAGTAAATATTTTATTGCTAGCCGTCGAGTCTTCTTCAATTAGCGCAATAATATCTTCATCAAAAACCGACTTTTTCTTGTCGGACAAAACTTTGAATTTATCAAATAAATTTTCGGAGGCTTTAGCGTTAAGTTTATAGCCTAAATCTTTTGCTTTTTTAAAAAAAGCGTGTCTTCCGGAGTGTTTTCCTAAAACCAAAGAACTTTCAGTTACGCCGACATCCACAGGACGCATAATCTCGTAAGTTTCTCTAGCTTTAAGCATTCCGTCCTGATGTATGCCTGACTCGTGAGCAAATGCATTTGCTCCAACTATGGCTTTATTTACTTGTACCGCTATACCAGTTAAACGAGACACTAACTTGCTTGCATTATACAATTCTTTTGTTTTGATTGAATGCGCAACATTATAATAATGCGGTCTTACTTTTAATGCCATAGCAAGTTCTTCAAGGGAAGCGTTTCCAGCTCTTTCGCCTATTCCGTTAATAGTACATTCAACTTGTCTTGCGCCGTTTTCTATTGCGGATAAAGAGTTTGCTACCGCAAGACCCAAATCATTATGGCAGTGAACGCTGATAATTGCCTTATTAATATTAGGCACTCTTTTTTTGATTTCAGCTATTTTTGCACCGAACTCTACGGGAGTCGCATATCCTACGGTATCTGGAATATTAACTGTAAAAGCTCCAGCATCTATAACAGCTTCTACAACTTTACACAAGTAGTCTATGTCAGATCTTCCCGCGTCTTCCGCTGAAAATTCAACGTCTTTGCACAAACTTCTTGCATATTTAACGGCTTTAACAGCCATTTCCAAAATTTGAGACCTTGTTTTTTGAAGTTTTTTTTCAATGTGAAGGTCGGAGGTAGCCAGAAATGCGTGTATTCTTGGCTTTTTTGAGTATTTTACCGCGTCCCAACATATTTTTATGTCTTTTTCTGTTGAACGGCATAAACCTGCTATAGACGAGGTTTTAATTTGCTGCGATATAGTTTTTACAGCTTCAAAATCTCCCGGGCTTGACACCGGAAAACCTGCTTCTATAACGTCTACGCCTAAAACTGCAAGCTGATTTGCAACAAGCAGTTTTTCTTTTAAATTTAAACTTGCGCCGGGCGATTGCTCGCCGTCCCTTAATGTCGTATCAAAAAATATTACTTTATCTTTCTTCATGTTAACTCCAATAAATAATTTTTTTATTTAAAATTATTTATTAACTAAGTCACCAGCGTCCTAATTACCGATTGATAATATTTTTAGGAATTATCCCTTAAAATGTTTATAGCATAAAACCACTTTCTTAAACCCGTGTCTGACTTCTCAAATATCGTCTCCTTATCGCATCCACATCGCTTCGTGAACGTATTGTATATTAAAACGCCTTGCTTTGCAATGATTCTGTTCTCTATATTGTTTTTATAAGTTCGTTGAAGTCTTCTAAAGTAGTTATACTATTTATTTTTTCGCGGATTTTGGCGGCGTTAGGCGCGTCTTTAACGTAATAATGCGCTACTTTACGCATCAAGATAAGACCCTTTTTTTCGCCATAGAACTCAGTAGAATATAGGGCGTGCTGTTTAAGCCATTTTACTTTTTCTTTTTTTGAAGCCGGCGGAACTTTAACGCCTGTTTTAAAAAATTCTTCCAGTCTTTCAAATATTGAATAGTTGCCTACAGCGCCTCTGCCTATCATAATACCGGAACAATTTGGAGTTTCTAAGAAAGCTAAAGCCGTTTCTTCGTCAACTATGCCTCCATTGCCGATAATTGGAATTTTTGCGCCATTACAAGCTTGGGCAAACGCATTTAAATCTGGGGCGCCTGAATGTCCTTGAGATGCCGGTCTTGCATGTACGGCAACCATTTTTACGCCGCAGTCTTGAGCTATTTTTATAATTTCAGGCGCTACGTTTTGTCCGGGTAAAAGCCCTATGCGGATTTTAATTGTTACGGGGATTTCAACGCTTTTTACCACTAATTCTAAGATTTTTGAAACCAATTTTTCATTTGCAAGTAATTTTGCTCCCGCTCCCGCTTTTGCAACTTTTCTCACAGGACATCCGAGGTTGACGTCTAAAATATCTGCCCCTATATCTTGTACAATTTTTGCGGCTTCAGACATACTGTGGATATCTCCGCCAAAAATTTGAGCTGCAACAGGACGCTCTTCATCTAAAATTGTCAAAAGTTTTTTTGTTTTTTCGTCGCCATAAACGAGAGCTTTTGCCGACGCCATTTCAGTGTATACAAGTCCTGCTCCGCCTTGTTTTGCGAGCCGTCGCAACGGCAAATCCGTTAATCCCGCCATAGGAGTTAGAAGAATATTATTCTTAAGTTTTATATATCCGACGGTTAATTTGTTCATAATATTTTAATTTCCAACCAAAAAACAGACGCTGCGACTTTGCGCATGGCAAAGTCGCAGCCGCGGCGATGATAAAAACTACCAGTTTTCTAAAGGTAGAGAAGGGTTGGTCTTTAACTGGATATTATTATAATTCAACTCGCGTTTCTTTTGTTTTAAATATGCCGCGCAGCCTATCATTGCGGCGTTATCCGCGCAATAAATGAGCGAGGGTATAAAGATTTTTATTTTGTTTTTTTTGCCTTCTTGCATAAACATATTCCGTATAAGGGAATTTGCGCTTACCCCTCCCCCTAAAACAATTTGTTTTAGACTAAATTTTTCCACAGCTTCAAAAGCTTTAAAACAAAGAGTTTCCGCTACGGCTTGTCTGAAAGAAGCGCAAATATCGTTTAAATGTCGCTCGTTTTTAACGGGATTGACTTTAAGATAGTTTAGAAGAGCCGTTTTTATGCCAGAAAAGGAAAAGTCCCAACTTCCCTTTAAATAAGGTCTCGTAAACTTGATTGCATTAGGGTTTCCTTTTTCCGCTCTTTTGTCTATTACGGGACCTCCGGGATATTCCAAACTCAACATTTTTGCGGCTTTATCGAAAGCTTCCCCCGCCGCATCGTCCCTAGTGCGGCCAAGCGTTTTATATTTCCCAAAATCCTCAACTATTATAAGCTCTGTGTGTCCGCCTGATATTATTACGCCTAAAAAAGGAGGTTTTATTGATTTGTTTTCAATAAAAGCGGAATATAAATGTCCTTCCAAATGGTTGACAGGTATTAAAGGCTTTTTATAAATGGCCGCCATTGTTTTTGCGGCAATTGCTCCTACAAGTAAAGCGCCTGAAAGTCCAGGACCTACTGTAACGGCTATAGCGTGTATCTTTTTGGGAAAATCGGAAAAAGTTATGCTTGCCTTTTTTAAAGTTTTTGCTATTACAGGATTTATATTTTCTATATGGGCGCGGCTTGCAAGCTCGGGAACTACGCCAAAATATTTAGCGTGTATTTTTATTTGAGACGAAATAACTACAGACTTTACTTTTGAGCCGTTTGAAACTACCGAAGCGGAAGTTTCATCGCAGGAAGTTTCCAGAGCGAGTATATTCATATTTATTTGCGACCTTTTATCCGCAGGAAAGTAATATTTGAATAAGTTCTGTTTGGAGAATAAAATTTATAAGTTACAGAGCCGTCGGAATTGTCTAGTCTGCTTAATCCTATTTTCATGGAACGAGCAAGACTTCTGAATGATTCTTCAAAATCTTTGATTTTTGCAAATCTGTTAAGTTTTATTGTTTTGTGAAACTCGTTCCACTTCGCCGAGTTAAAAGTTCTTTCTCTTATAAATTGTTTTACAATGTTTTCTTGTTTTATTTTGCGAGAGACAAGAATATCAACTATTTTTTTATCCAAAACAACGTCAGTCGATATTTTTTGTTTGTTTAAAGGCTGAATTGTAAGCCAAATAACTACGCCGCAAATAAACAAAAATATTAAGTATATTTTAATCCAAACGCTTTCTTTTTTATTTTTACCCGACACGTATTCCCCCCCCCCCCCCCTGCTCTACTTCTTCTTTAAGGCTTTAGAAGATTCTATTGCTTCTTTAATTTTGTTTTCTTTTATAATTTCTACGGCTTTGTTTAAAGCTTTGTCTTCAATTATATTTTTATATTCAGTTTTAGTATCTTTATCTTTTGAAAAAATTATATCGCTTTGAGCATATAGTTTGATTTCTTCCTCAATAGTTACGGGAATATCAATATCTGGAGTTATGCGCCATTTTTAGCGTTTTTTTCATTTGAGCGATTTATTGGTCTCCCCGAAGGAATAGGCGATCCTACCATAACGTCTATCATAAGTTTCAGTTTTTCATAAGCTTCATTGACGGCGGCATGCGCCTGTAGATTAAAAAAACGGATATAGAAAATAACAAAACGATTTTTTTAAATACAGTCGTTAAATTCCCCAAAGTATAAAGTTATAAATCACTTGCCGCGCAACCATAAAAGAGGATCGTCAGGCATATTGTTTTGTCTTATTTCAAGATACAAGACGGCGTCTTTTCCGCTTCCAATATCAGCGATAAGCGCTTCTTTGGACACTTTTTGACCTTCTTTAACGTATATTTTATTTAGAAAACCATAAATGGAAAAAGTCGCATTTTTGTGGTCTATTATAACAACTTTTCCGTAAGAACGAAAAGATCCCGTAAAAACTACTTCGCCTGAATCTATGCTTTTAACTTTAGAAAAGTCCGTAGCGTCTATTTTTATTCCGTTGTTTATTATGTACGTATCTAGTTCAGCGTGTTTAGTTTTGCCAAAATAAGAGATTACTTTGCCGACAACAGGCCAAGGCAACGATTTTTTTCTTTTTATCCGCTGTCGCGGATGATGCGTTGTTTCTCTTTTTTTAGCATTTTCAGAGTTAATTTTATTTATTGACGCTTGCAGAGCTTTTGCGCTGTTGTTTAAAGCTCTTATTTCTTTTTCCGCGTTGCGTCTTTTACCCGCAGTCGTTTTAAGAACTTTGTTTTTTTGTTCCAATAAATTCTTGTTTTGAGTTACAAAATCGTTTTCTCTTTGTTTTATAGTTATAAAATTTTTCTTTGATTTTTCCAATTTTTGCATGTTTGAAGCCAAGTTTTCGGCTGACTTTTTTTCTTTTTCAAAATTATTTTTATCGTATTCTAAGGATTTTAGTCTTAATTTATATTCTAAAGGATCTTTAGCATAAGACTTTGCAAATGTCATTTTATAAAAAAGGTTCAACTCTTCAAGCGCAGTTTTATGCCAACTTGAACTTCTCAAAGAAGCGGAATTATAATCTTTTGCCGATTTTTTGAAGTTTTTTAGAGCGGATTCTATATCTTTTGAAACTTGTTCTAATTTTTTTTCAGTTTGTCCTATGGTATCGTTAATAGCTTTTAACTCTTTTTGGCAAATCTTTTCCTGTAAAACAAGCTTATCTTTTTCAATCTCTTTTGTTCGTATGGATTGCGTTATATCGGAAAGTCGTTTGGCTGTAGATTTTGACTGTTGCGCATAAATTGTGTAGACAAAGACGTTAAAGATAAACGTTGCGGCGATAAAAAATTTTAAAAAATTATATATCATTTGAAGATTACTCTATGTCGTCTATTTTGTCAAACATAACTCCAAGCGCGCAAACAAACGGTAGTATTAACGTTACTGCTGTTTCCGATATTAGCAAACTGTAGCGCGCGCGCTTGCATGCAATCCAAAACAATAAAAAGCCCAAAGACGACGATAAAAGGTATAAAGAAAGCCTTTTTACATTTTTTAGCATATCCGCTCCGGCAATGCGCGACAGAACAAATTTCAAAAGCAAAAACGCAAAAAAGACTGAAATAACAATAAAAAACATCTTTTTATATAATAACAATTGGTTTTGAATTTTTGCATAATGGAGAAAATCCGATACGTCAAACACTACTTCGTCGACGCCGTTAATTTCTTCAAGAGTATTTTTCATTTCAAGCAGAAAATCGTTGTCTGGTATAAATTTGGGCTTAATAATAGCGTAAGCTTGTATAGATTTTGCGTCGTTAGGCAGAGAAATATTGCTTAAAAGCGGATTTTTTTCAACTGTTTTTTTATAGGCTTGCGTAGCATTTACATATTCCTTTACCAAAACAGAACTTGCTGAATTTATATTTTCCAATATTTTTTTATCATCGTTTGAATTTTTATCAAAAAATACAAATATATTAAGTTCTTCATATAAAGTCGCGGCATAATTTTTAATCTGATAATAGTGATTTACAATAAAAACAAAGAAAACGCCTAAAAACGCTAATGTAGACAATTTCAGCGATTCTGACGCAATTCTTGCTATTTTTTTCCCATTCTTCATAGATGCGCTCCATATCTTTCTAGCTTCGTATAAAAATATTTTCATTTTGTTTATTTAAAACCGTTATATTATACATTTTTTCGTACTCAACGGACGACTTATTCCATGAGAAGTTGCTTTTAAAAGCGTTTTGGATTAAAGCGTTCCAATTTTTCTTATCTTTAAATATTTTTTCGGAATTTAATATTGTTTGTACAAAATTTTCGCCGTAAGTTATATTAAACATAAAACCGTTCCCTTCTTTTGTGAAACGGTTGTAATAGGTTGTCGTGTCGGAAAGCCCTCCCGTACGGTTAACAATAGGCGCAGTTCCATAAGCTAACGCTATCATTTGGCTTAAACGAGGAATTTTTAATACCTTTGGGGGGGGTATTAGGAGCAGAATTTATAAGTTCAATCTGATTTTTTTCAACTCTCTTATATTAAGACTAACGCCTGAAACTTTTCCTGTAATTTCAGTAAAATCTTTTTCTTTTTCCTTTGAATAATGGGAATATATAAGCGTTATAGCAACTGCCGCCGCCGCTATAAACAACGCAATTACAAAAAGGCGTATAATAATGCGGGAATTTTTAGCTTCTTTTGGAAGAGCGATTGCAAAAAATTTTGCAAAATCAGATAAAAGTTTATCTTCAAATAAATATTGTTTTTGGGAATTGTCGCTAAGCGTCGCGATCGTATTTTCATAATTTGCAATTGGAAATCGTTTATTTTTTCTATTTACAGTATTGTTTCCGCATTAAAAGGAAGTTCGGGGTCTGGCAGATTATCCGTATGTTGCATTTCTTTGGGCATGTCTTCAATAAGAGGAAGTTCGCTTAAATGAGCAAGTCCGAAATGTTTTAAGAAGTCTTGAGTAGTGCCGTAAAGCAAAGGTCTGCCAAGAGCTTCTTTTCTTCCGACTATTTTTATTAGTTTTCTTTCAAGAAGAGTGTCTATTACGCCGGAAGATTCCACTCCTCGTATATCGTCAATTTCCGCTCTTGTTATAGGTTGTTTGTAGGCTATCATGGCAAGGGTTTCCAATGCTGATGGAGATAATTTTAAAACGGTTTTTTCTTTTAAAAGTTTTTTTATCCAAGGATAGTATTCAGGCTTTGTGGCAAATGTCCAACCGTCGGCGACAAATTTAATCTCATAAGGTTTATTTAAATTAGCGTACTCGTCTTTCAATTCATTTAAAATATTTTCCAAATTAGAAACATCGGTAAAATCCGTTTTTATTATATCTTTCAACTCTTTTAAACTCAAAGGTCTTTCCGAGACAAAAAGCAGTGCTTCTAAAATTTTTTTAACTTCAGATATTTCCATCTTCTTCCCCTTGAATCGTAATGTCAGTTTCAGGAACTAATTCCAATTTTGGATTCGGAATGCTCCACGTCTTCTCCATTTTCAACAAACTCAAAAGTATTTATATTTTCATTATTTTTTCTAATCCTCGTTCGTTATTATAAACTTTATAAATTCTAATTTCCGAGAATAATTCCGATTGTTTTGCAACGATTTGTTTATTTTTTACAAGTTCTAAAATAGCCATAAAACAAACTATAAGAGACAGCTTTGTGTTTTGCAACTTTAATATTTCGGTAAAAGAAACGTATTGTTTTCCCTCTAAAATATCAAGAATTTCCCTGATTTTGTTTTCAATGGGAATTTCCTGATACATTATTTCTTTTATGTCGTCTGGCAGAGCCGTCAGCGCGTCGCGGAAACTGCTCATCAAATCAAAAATAGTAGCATCTAAAACAAAATCTTGTTTGCTTATAACGGGAGCCGGTCTATAATAAACTTGAGAATTTTCAGTAATCTTGTAAGATAAAAGTTTCCCGACTTCTTTATATTTTTGATATTCAAGTAATTTGTTTTTTAGTTGATCAAAAGAATCGTCTTCTTCGCCGTCTTTCCCACTCTCTGAAGGAAGCAAAGATTTTGCCTTTATCTGCATAAGAGTGGAAGCCATAACAAGAAATTCGCCAGCGACGTCTATGTTAAATTCCTTCATCAAATCAAGATAAGAGAGATATTCGGCTGTGATTTCGGCTATTTTTATCTCGTTTATCTCTAAATCATTCTTCTTTACGAGATGAAAAAGGAGATCTAAAGGTCCTTCAAAAGCATCAAGGTGAATGTCATATACCATAACAATCCTTTAAAATTTCAGCGCCTTGTGGATTTCAGTCATAGTTTTATGAGCGCATTCCTCAGCTTTTTTGCCGCCTTCTATTATCACTTTCTCCAAATAAGCCTTGTCGGAGATAATAGTTTTTCTCTTATCAGCTAACGGTTTCATAAACTCAGAAAACATTTCAATCAACTGCTTTTTGCATAAAGAACAACCTATAGTTCCTGCTTTGCAGTTCGCTTCCCTCTGGTCAAATTTTGGATATTTGTCCGAACTTTCCGAAAATATCTTATAGAACTTTATAACTACGCAGCCGTCGGGGCGTCCGGGATCGGCTATTTTTATCTTTAAAGGATCCGTAAACATATTTTTTACTTTTTCTTTTATTGCATCATCGCTCTCGCCAAGAAATATAGAATTTCCATAAGATTTTGACATCTTTCTTCCATCAATGCCCGGTACTTTTGCGGCTTCAGAAAGTTTAGCTGCAGGCTCAATCAAAACTTCGCCATAAAAATTGTTAAATCTTCTAGATATTTCGCGCGTAAATTCCAAATGCAAAAGTTGATCTTCCCCTACAGGCACTAAGTTTGCCTTATAAAGAAAAATATCCGCAGCCATAAGCACAGGATAACCCAAAAAACCGTAATTGTTTAAATCTTTATTGTTTATTTCTCTTATTTGGTCTTTATACGTCGGGCATCTTTGAAGCCACCCTAAAGGAGTTATCATTGAAAGTATTAAAAATAGCTCGCTATGCTGATGAACGGCGGACTGCTTGAAAATTACTGATTTCTTTGGATCTACCCCTACTGTAATCCAGTCAGCTATCATTTCAAAAGTATTTTCGCTAATTTTAGACGTGTCGGCATACTCTGTAGTTAAAGCATGCAAATCCGATGCCGTATAGTAGCAATCATACTCATCTTGAAGTTTAACCCAATTGCGAAGCGTCCCAAAATAATGACCCAAATGAAGCCTTCCGGTCGGACGCATGCCGGACAATACTCTCTTTTTCATGTGTTGTACTCGTTTAAAAATTAGTAGGGAAATCCGCTAAAAGTTACGACAAAAAAACTAATGACGGGATATAACAAACTCCACGCCGCGCCGGAAGATAATAGTAAAAGCAGCGCTATTAAACAAATAAAAGAATTGAGATTCATATATTTTGTCGCTACATCTCTTGGCATGAAATAAGTTGCAACTTTTGATCCGTCTAAAGGAGGTATAGGTATAAGATTTATTATTGCAAGAATAACGTTTATGACAAGCATTATATACAAGAACGACTGTATTGCGCTTGTGGCGACAAAGCCCGCTTCAAAGCTAGGAAACATTCCTATAAGGCGAATTCCAAGCCCTGAAGCCAAAGCAATCAACAAATTTGCAATTGGTCCCGCTAAGGAAACAAGAGGTATGTCTAATTTCGGCTTTTTAAAATTTCTATAATCTATCGGAACAGGTTTTGCCCAGCCGAAAAGAATTGGAGATTTTAAGAACAAAAGCATTGCTGGAAGAATAATGCTTCCAAACAACTCTATGTGAGACAAAGGATTTAAAGTAATACGTCCCATAAGTTTTGCACTATCATCGCCTCTTAAATGCGCGACATACCCATGGGAAATTTCATGAATAATAGCAGCGAAAATAAAAACCACAACATATATGAATACGTTTAGTATAGTCATTGTTATCCTTACAAATCTAAATAATTGTTGAAATATCAATAAAATCTTGACATATAATTTTACGATTTTAGCAGCTTTTTGTCAATTTCTCATAACATAATTGTTTGCTTTCAAATATTCGCTAGCGTATCCTTTAATTTCGCTCCCGTCGTTCATCCCTGGTTGTTGATTGTAATAAGTTTGTAAAATAATTAACTAGTAGCATATTTTTTTAGTCAAATAATAAGCATGGAGTCTCCGTATGAGAAAAATCTATATTTCTCTTTTACGGCTTCATTGTAGGCTTTAAGCATGAGTTCTCTTGACGAGAATGCGCTTGCCATCATGAGAGGAGTAGATTTTGGGAGATGCAAATTTGTTATCAAAGTATTTATTATTTTAAATTTATATCCAGGATATATAAACTTTGACGTTTCTCCCGAGCGCGCTTTTATCAGAGTTTTTCCGCCTTCTTCAAACCCGACGGCATCAGCAGTTGATTCTAAAGCTCTGACAGAAGTAGTGCCTACGCCGGTAACTTTTTTATTGTTTATAACCGCGTTATTTATTATTTCCGCATTTGTTTCGTCTATTTCAAAATGTTCGGGCAACATATTGTGATTATTTAGATTTTCTACTGTTATCGGTTTAAAAGTACCCCGCCCTACGCGCAGCGTTAAAGTTGCGATATTTACGCCTTTTTCTTTAAGTTTTGAAAATATCTCTTCAGTAAAATGAAGACCAGCTGTGGGAGCAGCTATTGCGCCTAAAGCCTTAGCATAGACAGTTTGGTATCTTTGCCTGTCAAAGTCAGATAGTTCTTGAGCAAGTCCCCCTTTTCTGTTTATATAAGGAGGCAGAGGCATAATTCCATGCTTTTGTAAAAAGTTCAAAACATCTGGTTTGTTAAATTTGACTATCGTTTCTCCTCGCTCGGTTTTTGATAACGCCTCGCACTCATAGTCGTTGTCAAAATATACTTTTTTGCCAATTTTTATGAAAGGTTTCATTAAAACTTTATAGTTGTCGTCTTTTTGGCACGGATCAAGAAACAAAAGTTCAACTTTTCCACCGCTTACTTTTTTTCCAAAAAGTCTTGAAGGGACAACTTTAGTCGTATTAATTATTAAACAATCCCCAGAATTGAAGTAATCCGTAATGTCGTAGAATTTTTTGTGGTAAAATTGTCGAGATATTTTGTCTATAACAAAAAGCCTTGATTCTTGTCTATTTTCAACAGGTTTTTGAGCAATAAGTTCTTCCGGAATTTCGTAAGCGTAATTACTCAGCATATTGTCTTGTCCGGTCATTAAATCTAGTCCTTATTTGTACTTTACAGTTTCTTTTTTTGTTTTGGGATAGAAGTAGACAAGAATCTTAGAATATGTTTTTCCCTTTTCAGCCATGCCTTTTGCTCCGCGCTGGCATAAGCCCGCCTTATGTCCCCACCCTTTACCCTTGAAACAAATTTTATCATCTTTAACTTTTATAGAATCAAAGAAGTGACTTTTTATCTTCCATGCGTCAATATTAAGACGAAATTTATAAGCGTTTAATATACATTTTCCATTTGAATGCGTTATCTCCAATTCTTTTGCAGCTCCGGAAGATGTTTTTCCTTTAATTTTAATATTTTTTATTTTTCCGATGGTATTATCTTTAAGTTTAGTTCTTATAAAATTTTCGTCTAAAGACTGTTCCCACTTTGCATGCGGACTATTGCAACAATAGCGACATTTTACGCCTTTCAAATACGGAGGAGTTTCTTTCCAACCCCAAATGTATTTGGGGTCTTCCGTACGACCTCCGCATGCGGCGTGGAAAACTGTTTGGGCTGGTTTTCCTTGATATGTTAAGACTTCTCCCTTTGTTTCTAAAACTGCTTGATTTGTGTTTTTAGTTTCCGCGCCCAATCCCCCGTAAACTTGGCAATGGGTTGTTGAACACAAGTCAAAACCTTGCGAGGAATGGCTGTTTAAGTTGGATATAGCATAAGTTCTGCTTATAACAGCTTGAGTTTTTAACGCTTCCATATGCCAATCAGCTCCAATTTCTTTTGGCAAAACGCCTTTAATATAATCTTCTATATCTAAAACGTTAATAATATTCATTTTGTCGCCTGATTTTTTTAATACCAAATAACCTCTATATGGCTTAGAATTTGCAAAAACCGCGCCGTTTGAAGGTTCTATCCTTACCGGAAGAGACAAATCGTATTTGCCTATACGCGCGCCTATTTGCGAACGATAGATGTTAACTGTTCCCTTTGTAAGTTTAAATTTTTTATTTGCCGAGTCGTAAACAAAAAAATCTTTTGAACTTCCCGCTGTAAAAGATGATGCGTCAAGAATAACGCTTACCATTATATTTTTTTGAACATTGTCCAAAGCGTAAGCGTTGGACAAGGAAAAAGAGATTGCAAATACTACTATTTTTAATAAATTTATCTTCTTCATACGTCGCTAAATCTTTCCTTATAAGATTTACCGCATGCGCAATACTTTTGCATATAATAACCTTTTTGCCTTAACGAGTTTTTACCTTCATAAAAACCCGATCTAAAATCATAATATAAAAACTCTACCGCATATTTATATGCCAAAGTGTCGGCAATCTGTTTTATCAAGTCATGTTTTTGATACGGACTTGAAAGCAATGAAGTCGTAAAAAAATCAAAACCATTATCTTTTGCAAAGATAGCTGTTTTTTCAAGTCTAAAATTATAACAAAGATTGCACTGCTCGCAACTTCTGTCTTTCCACTCTTTATAATTATATAGAAAATCCAAATCTTGGCGGAAACGAACGCCTAACTCTTTGGCGTATCTTATCGTTGACTCTTTTCTGTTTTTGTACTCTTTTTCGTCGTAAATATTGGGATTATACCAATAAAAATATATATCGTAAATATTTTGCAAAATTTTTACGGCGGAAGCTGAGCATGGAGCGCAACAGATATGTAATAAAACTTTCTTTTTGGTATCAAGAGATTTATTCATTAGTCTTTTTAAAGCAGCTCTTTTTGAAAGTTTTTTGGCGTTTCAACACCGAGATGTTTATATCCGGCTTCGGTAACCACTCTGCCTCGCGAAGTTCTTGCGATGAAGCCGGATTGTATAATATATGGTTCGTAGACGTCGGTTATTGTATCTGATTCTTCCAAAACCGCAACTGCAATCGTGTCAATACCTACAGGTCCTCCGCCAAACTTTTCAATCATAACTGTAAGAATAAGCCTGTCCATCTTATCAAGTCCCGCATTATCAACTTCTAAAGCCTTTAATGCCGCTTTTGCTATATCCAAAGTAATTTTACCGCCTTCTAGTTCGGCAAAATCCCTTACTCTTTTTAATAGTCTGTTTACAATTCTGGGCGTACCTCTTGAACGTCTTGCTATTTCTTCGCTTGCTTCATCGTCAATTGCTATATTCATAATAGACGCAGAGCGCTTAACTATATGCGTCAAGGCTTTTATTCCGTAAAAATCTAAATGTTCTATAATGCCAAATCTATCCCTCAAAGGGCTTGATAAAAGTCCCGCTCTAGTCGTAGCTCCTATTAGAGTAAAACGCTCTACAGGGAGTTTAATGGTTTTTGCAGAGGGACCCTGACCTATTATAATGTCAAGCTCAAAATCTTCCATAACTGGATACAAAGACTCTTCAACAAGATGGTTCATTCTATGAATTTCATCTATAAAAAATATGTCGCCTTCAGAAAGGTTTGTAAGAATTGCGGCTAAATCGCCTACTCTTTCTAATACTGGTCCGGACGTCATTCTAAGATTGCCGCCCATCTCTTTTGCAATTATATGGGAAAGAGTTGTTTTTCCAAGACCCGGCGGAGCATAAAACAAACAATGGTCCAAAGCTTCTCGTCTGTTTTTTGCCGCTTCTATAAAAACTTTAAGATTGTTCTTAAGCTTATCTTGACCTATAAAATCGTCAAGGCTTTGAGGTCTTAAAGAGTTTTCTATCCTGTCTTCCTTAGATGTTTTAGCGGCTTCTATTCTTTCCATTTCATCCATTGTTTACAATTCCTGCAAGGATTTAGTTATTAGATTTTCTAAAGTTATATTTTCGTTTTGTTCGCATACTTTATTTACTACAGCTCTTACTTGCTGCTCTTTGTATCCTAAAGATATAAGCCCTTCTATAGCTTCTAAAATCAATTTATTTTCAGTTAAATTTACACTAGCCCATTTCTCCTTACCTGATACTTTTACGCTTGCTATTTTGTCTTTTAAAGCCGCTATAAGCTTATCTGCAGTCTTTTTTGTAAAACCAAATACAGCGTGCAGCATGGACGGATTTTTTGAAATTATGGCAGTTTTAAAATCAGCAAAAGACTTGGAAATTTTGTCCATGTATTCCATTGTCTTCTTGGCGCCCGTTCCTGGAACTTCATCTTTTATTAAAAGGTACATATCCCTTTCTTCTTTAGTTAGAAAACCGTATAAATATACAACCCCGCCATACATTCCCGAGACACTTTCAACAACATATAGTTTTACTTGGCTGCCAATTTCATGAAGCTTAGAAAATGAAGACAAAGCGACAGAGACCTCGTACCCTATGCCGTTGACGTCTATCGTAATACTATTTGTTGATTTAAACTCCAAAATACCGGAAATGTAATCTAACATAATATCCTTTGAAATGCGTATTACAAATGATCGCAGTTTTTTAACGCAAAAACTTAAAAGACAAGATACCCTATCGTCGCCATTTTATTGTGCTAATATGACATATCGCCATTGCCAACGCATCTGCGGTATCGTCGGGTTTTGGTATTTCTTTGAGCTTTAAAAAAGTCTTGACCATATGTTGCATTTGATGTTTGTCCGCCGACCCATAGCCTGTAAGGGCCATTTTTACGCATCTGGGGTTGTATTCAAATAAAGGGATTTTATTCATTGAAACGGTTAGAACGATAGCTCCTCTCGACTGTCCTACGGACGCCGCGCTCTTAGACGCTTTTAAAAAAAACAATTCTTCTATAGCGACGACTTCAGGTTTATATCTGTTTATAATAAATTGAAGTTCGTCATGAACTATCTGAAGCCTTTCTATAAGAGGAGCGGGAGGCATTGTCTTAATACAACCATGCTGTATGGGGTTAATTTGATCTCTGGAAAGAGCCTCAACAACCCCCCAACCTGTAAGGGAAAGACCCGGATCAATTCCAAGAACTATCATTACTCTTCTATTTTCTCCATTTCCTCAGAAGAAATATCAAAATTTGCATACGCATTCTTAACGTCGTCGTGTTCTTCCAATGAATCCATAAGTTTTAACATACGTTTTGCATCGTCGCCTGAGAGATTTATTTGCGTCTGAGGGATCATTGAAATTTCATCGGAAACAACGTCTATATTTTTTTCTTTCAAAGCTTTTTTTACATTTTCTAAGTCTGAAACAGCAGTTATAATTTCGTACGCGTCGCTGTCAGCTTCGCTTTTAAAGTCTTCAGCGCCCGATTCCAACGCTGCGTTCATAACTGTTTCTTCATCATTTCCGACTTTGTTTACAGCGACGCATCCCTTTCTGTCAAACATCCAGCCTACGCAGCCCGTTTCGCCTAGATTTCCTTTATGACTTGAAAACATTTTTCTTATCTCTGAAGCTGTTCTATTTTTATTGTCTGTAGTTACTTCAACTATCAAAGCGACGCCTGCAGGTCCATAACCTTCGTAAACCATCTCTTCGTAAATCGTCCCAGGTATTTCTCCGTTGCCTCTTTGAATAGCTTTTTTTATATTGTCTTGAGGCATATTTACTTCTTTAGCGTCTTCAATAGCCTTTCTTAGACGAGCATTGTTTTCAATCTGAGCGCCGCCTTCTTTTGTAGCAACGACAATTTCCCTTATAATTTTTGTAAATACTTTGCCTTTTTTTGCGTCTGTTACCGCTTTTTTGTGTTTAATACTCGCCCATTTATTATGACCTGACATAGGTTTGTTCCTACCTCCCGCTATGAAAATAATTTATATTTCTATAATTTCAATAATTATAAATTGCTTCGTTGCCGTACTCTCACATGGCTTACGTACCTTTACGCTTGATCCCTATTCCTGATTTTAATTCTGCGACAGATTTTTTCAATTCAGTTTCTATAACGGACATATCAACAAAATCCTTTCTCTTTTCTTTCATTTCTTTGGCAAGTTTTACAGCCTGCGCTATCTTGTGTTTATTAGTCTTATCAGACTGCGCGGCAAACTCCGCTATTACATTAATGTTTTTGTTTATAATCTCGGCAAAACCGCCTGTTACAGTTATCTTTTTTACGACGTTTACAGAGTCAAGTATTATTTCGCCGTGCGTTAACTTAGTTACAAGCCCCTCATGTCCGGGCAAAACCGTTATTATGCCGCTTGTCGTAGGAAAAGAAGCAGAACGTATTTCCCCTTTAAAAACAAGCCCTTGCGGCGATAAAATCTCTATTTTAAAATTATTCATATTTTCCTACTTTTATTAATGTTGAGAAGTTTTCTTGGCTTTTTCAACAGCCTCTTCAATTGAACCTACCATATAGAAGGCTTGCTCTGGCAAAGAGTCATATTTTCCTTCAATAATTTCTTTAAAACCTTTTACAGTGTCTTCAATCTTAACGTACTTGCCTTCAATGCCTGTAAAAGTTTCCGCGACAAACATAGGCTGAGTCAAGAATCTTTGAACTTTTCTAGCTCTTGAAACAATTATCTTGTCTTCATCAGAAAGCTCGTCCATGCCCAGAATTGCTATTATGTCCTGCAAATCCTTATATTTTTGTAGAATTTTTTTGATTGACATTGCCACATTGTAATGGTCGTCGCCGATTACATTAGGATCCAAAAGTCTTGAAGAAGACGTGAGCGGGTTAACGGCAGGATACAAACCTTGCTCCATAATTGCTCTGTCTAGGGTTAAGGTTGCGTCTAAATGGGCAAAAATAGCCACAGGAGCCGGATCTGTATAATCGTCGGCAGGAACGTAAACGGCCTGAACAGAAGTAACAGAACCTTTGTTTGTCGATGTAATTCTTTCCTGCAAATCTCCCATGTCTTTTGCTAAGTTAGGCTGATAGCCTACCGCCGAAGGCATTCTTCCCAAAAGCGCGGAAACTTCGCTTCCCGCTTGGGCGAATCTAAATATATTATCTATAAACAACAAAACATCTTCGCCTTTTTGATCTCTAAAATACTCTGACATTGTAAGAGCCGTAAGAGCTACTCTCATTCTGTTTCCCGGAGGCTCGTTCATCTGACCAAAAACCAAAACGGTCTTGTCCATAACTTTAGACTCTTCCATTTCCATCCACAAATCTGTTCCTTCTCTGGTTCTTTCTCCTACTCCGGCAAAAACAGAGTGTCCGTTGTGTACAGCGGCTATATTTCTTATAAGTTCTTTAACGATAACCGTTTTACCTACTCCGGCGCCGCCGAAAATACCAATTTTTCCTCCTTTCGTGAAAGGAGAAATCAAGTCTATAACTTTAATACCTGTTTCAAGCATTTCAGGCGTAGTTTTTTGATCTACAAAAGCAGGGGCAGGTTTGTGTATAGGGTTTCTTTCTACCGAAGCGTCAATTTCCCCTAAAGCGTCTATAGGTTCTCCCAAAACGTTAAATATTCTTCCGAGAGTTTTATCTCCTACCGGCACGCTGATTGGAGCGAAGGTTCTTGTTGCCTTCATTCCTCTTTTCATTCCGTCGGTAGGACCCATAGCAATGGTTCTTACTTCGGAATTATCCATTTCAAACATGGTTTCAAAGGTTAGTTTGCCGCCATCGGGCGTTTGCATAGTCAAAGCTTCATACACCTCAGGCGCATGTTCTTCAAACTTAAAGTCGACAACAGCGCCTTGAACTCTTATCACAGCGCCTTGATTTTTAAGTTCTTTTTCTTTATTTTCCATTTTACATTCCCTGTTGGCCGTTAGCAAGATCTAATAATTCGTTAGTAATTTTCTCTTGTCTAGACCTGTTATAAATATTAGTTAAAGATGCAAAAATATCTTTGGCGTTGTCTTTCGCGTTTTTCATAGCCGTCATTCTTGCAGCCTGCTCAGAAGCGTAAGCGTTCATAATTGCGCTATAAAACTCAACTTCAAAATAAAAAGGAAACAAATCTTTTAAAACCTCAAAAGGACTTGGTTCAAATAGATAATCGACACTAACCTCTTTGAATTCTTGGTCTGGCTTTATAGGAAAAATTTCCTCAACTATAGGCTTTTGCGCAAGCATATTTTTAAATTCTGTGTATATTACGCTTACTTTTACGACTTCGCCTGAAATATAAAACTTTTTGGCTATATCTATCATAGGATATATATCGTTGTAACTTGGAAATTTTGCGCCCATTTCAAAAGATGCAAGAATATTGTACCCGCGTCTTGTAACGTCTCCCGATACCTTTTTGCCTATAACTACAATATAATCGTCATCTTTCAAATACGCGTTTACAGTCTTCAACAGATTTACAATCAAGCCCCCTGCAAGACCTTTATCTGGAGAGATTATATACACAAGGCGTTTCCCTTCGCTTTCCTTCAAAAACTTTTCCATTTCTTTGGAATACAAGTCTTGATCCGTAATAATTCTCTGTACTATATTCTTAATTTTTCTTGAATACGGATTATGCTTATCTACGGAATCCTGAGCTTTGCGTATTTTAGACGCCGAAATCATTTCCATGGCTTTGGCTATTTGAGCAATGCTGTTTGAAGTTTTAATTCTCTTTTTAAGCTGTTGCAGATTCTGAGCCATAGTTGTTTACACTCTTAAATTCATTAATTTCTTTTTCAAGTTCAGCTTTCAGCGCATCGTCTATCTTTGCGCCTGTTGACAGTTTGTTTACGGTCTCCGGATAGGTTTTCTTAACGTAATCTATCATTTGATGTTCGACTGTTGCGACTTTATCAACGTCTATATTGTCAAGAAGACCCGACGTTACGGCAAAAATTGATAATATTTCAGAGATTTCATCATAAGGTCTGTATTGAGGCTGCTTAAGAATTTCAGAAATTCTTTTTCCTCTTTCAAGGCGTTTTAGAGTATCTTCGTCTAAATCGCTCCCAAACTGCGTAAAAGCCTGAAGCTCTCTAAACTGGGAAAGTTCAAGCCTTACCGGACCCGCCAACTGTTTCATTGATTTGGTCTGCGCCGCGCCGCCTACGCGGGACACAGAAAGACCGACGTTAATAGCGGGACGCATGCCTGAGTTAAACAAATCTGCTTCTAAATATATCTGTCCGTCGGTAATAGAAACGACGTTTGTAGGGATGTACGCCGATAAATCGTTTCCCTGAGTTTCAATAATCGGCAAAGCCGTGAGAGATCCTCCCCCTCTTTTGTCAGACATCTTTGCAGATCTTTCAAGAAGCCTTGAATGCAAATAGAAAATATCGCCGGGATAAGCCTCGCGGCCTGCGGGTCTTTTGATTAATAATGAAATCTGTCTGTACGCCCAAGCATGTTTTGTTAAATCGTCGTAAACAACCAAAACATTCTCGCCTTTATCCATAAAATATTCGCCGATTGCGGAAGCCGCAAGAGGCGCAATATATTGCATTGAAGCAGGGTCAGAAGCAGTTGCGGCCACAACTATGGCGTAATCCATAGCGCCTTCTTCTTTTAACTTTGCAACTAGTGACGCTAAGTTAGACTGTTTCTGTCCTATTGAGCAGTATATGCATACGACTCTTTTTAAGCCCATATCAAGCTTTTTTTGATTTATTATGGCATCTACGGCTATGGCAGTTTTTCCCGTGCCTCTATCGCCTATGATAAGTTCTCTCTGACCTCTTCCTATAGGCGTCATAGCATCTATGGCTTTAATTCCTGTTTTCAAAGGGGTATCGACCGGACTTCTTTCAATAATTCCGGGCGCTATTTTTTCAACTGGATAATAGGATGGATTATCATGCTTAAGCTCGTTTCCGTCTATAGGCTCTCCAAGCGCGTTAACAACCCTTCCTATAAGTTTGTCTGAAACAGGAACATTCAAAACTTTTCCAGTCGACTTTACCTTCATTCCGCGCGAAACGCGACCAGTATTTTTAATTAGAATAATTGAAACAAAATCTTCGTCAATGTTTAATACAAACCCTACGGAACCATCATCAAATTCTATTTCTTCATAATATCCCGCGTTAGAAAGCCCTGAAGCTTTTACAATTTCGTCGCCTATACTCTCTACAACTCCAAAATTTACAAGTTCAGGATTTGTTTGCGCGGAATATAACTCTTTTTCAATTTTTTGTATTATTTCTTCCGGGTTCATTATAATCTCTCTTTTATGACATTTAAGATTCTTCTTGCTATCCCTGAAACGCTGTAATCTAAAATGAAATCGCTATATTCAAAACGCACGCCGCCGGCGACAGCCGCATCGTCGCGTTTAAAAGTAATCTTTTTACCGGGAAACATCGCTTCTATTTTACTTTTACTAGCGCCGCTAAGTTCTCCGGCAAAAGTTGCGAGAACATTCTTATCTTTTATTTCATTAGACAACAAACGAACAAATGTTTTAAGATCTTGCCTTGAAAGATTTGAATAAACCCAATTTAAATCTTTTTCCGACAACTCGTCGTATTTCGCTATTGATTTTGCAAGTTCTTTAATTTGCGATCTTTTCATCTATTCTTTCCAAAGCGCGAGACATTAACTTTTGTTTTTCTTCTTCAGTAAACAAATCTGATAAAACTCTAGATAAAATTTTGCTTGAAATATCAACGGACATTTTACCTATTTGCTTATTCATGTTTTCAAATTCGGCGGAGGCTTTATTCTTTGCTTCTTCTATAATTTGCTGCGAACGAAACTTTGCCTCAACTAGCGTTTTCTCTTTTGTTTCGTCGGCAGACGTCTTAACCGACGTCATTAGCTTGTCGGCGCCAACTTTAGCGTCGGTAAGAATCTTTTTCCTTTCCCGTCCTGCATTTTCCAAAGCTGCTTTTGCATTTTCAGCGTCTTGCAAAGATTGCTCTATCTTGCGTTTTCTCTCGTCAAGCATTTTCTTTAAAGGTTTAAACAAAAACTTTTTAAGAATAAACGCTATGATAAGAAAATTTATTAGCTGAAACAAAAACAACTTAGTTTCTAAACCAAATTTTTGTATTATTTCCATTTTTGTCTCTTTGAATTAGAATGCCAAAATAAGAGAATAAATAGCTATAGATTCGGCAAAAGCCATCGCTATAAGCATGTTTACCATTATTTTTCCTGAAGCTTCTGGATTGCGACCTATAGCTTCAACTGCTTTTGCTCCAATTATGCCAATACCCAAAGCAGGTCCTAATCCGCCGATTGCAATAATAATTCCGCCTGTAAAAGTCATTTTCTGTCTCCTTAAACTTAGTGTGATTTATCTGTCATAATATGCATAAACGCCATGGTGAGCATCGCAAATACAATAGCTTGAATAAGAGCGACCATAAGCTCAAGCCCTATAAAGGGTAAAGGAAGTCCAAATGGACACAAGCTATACATTGTCGCCATAACCTTTTCCCCTGCAAAAACGTTTCCAAATAGACGGAAAGAAAACGATATAAACTTTGCCAGTTCATTTACAAATTCTAAAATGCCGACAAATAAAAATATTGGGAACGTTTTAAAAGTTATAAATCTTGTAACGTATGATTTTATGCCAGCGCACTTAACGCTAAGACAATGGGCGGCTATGACTGACGCAACCGCCAGAGCCAAGGTTAAGTTTAAGTCGCTGGTAGCGGCTCTAAAAAGAGCGACCCCGCGATGTCCCGAGGAAGACGTGCGAAACCTTATAGATTCAAATCCGGGAATTTGAGCGACTAAATTTGAAATTACTATAAACAAAAAAAAAGACAATACCCAAGGATATATAAAAGAGGCTCTTTCTCCAGCAATGCTCTCGGTTGTTTCTCTAAAATAGTCTGAAACGGCCTCAACGGCATTTTGCGCTTTCCCGGGATTGACAGTAACCGCTCTGCCGACTATTAAAACTAAAGTCATAAGAATTGCATCGGTAATTAACGTAGTAACAACTGTATTTGTTATAGGGAAGCCCGCTATAGTAAACAGTAGTCCAGGACTTATTTGCATACTAGTTCCTCGTTTTCGTTTCTTTATTCGCGTTTCGCACTCGAGTATATTTTATCGCGTCTTTGTCGTTAGGATTTATGCGATAAACTTCAATCCACTGTTGTCTTGCTTTATCTTTTTTACCTAATCCGCCGTAAAGCAAGGCAAGATTTTTTCTAGCATTTATGTTATGAAAATTCAAGTCTAGCGCTTTTAAGTACATAGCTTCCGCTTTATCAAATTTCTTTTGAGCTATATACGAAAATCCAAGTTGATTATAGGTCTCGGAATAATCATCTTTTCGTCTAAAACTCCAATCTTCAACCCAAAAATTATGAGGATAATCCCATAGTTTTTTAGGATACTCTAAATGAGCTAGCAAAATTTTTTCAGAATTTTCAAAATCGCCGACTTGAGCATATAATGACGATAGACCATAATACAACGTTGGAAATATCGGATCTATTTCAATGTATTGCTTGTAATACTTCTTACAGCTGTTGAATGCGTCGGCAACGGCTTTTTCCTGTTTAACAATAGCGTCTCTTGGCTTGCCTTCTTCAATATACTTCTGTAACAAAAGTTTATTATCGTTAAACAACCTTAGATACATCATACCATTTAGATTGTACAAAATTCGGAGACATATTCCAAAGCTCTTCAAAAGTTTTTTCCGCCAAAGCCGCTGTTTGCAGTATTTCCGCGTTTTATAGAGTTTGCGCTTATGGATAAAGTTAGTCCTATCAAAAGCCAAAACATAACCCCTGAAGACACAAACTTTAACGAAACGCATACTAAGCCATGGACAAGTTACGCGGCAAAAGCCGATATAACGCCAAGCTGCAAATACAGCATAGGTTCGTTTTTAGGAGTTTTGTTTGTATGCAAAAATAATATATTTTTGTATCCTAAAACCAATACATAAATAACAAGAACTAGAAAAATTGTAAGTCCCACTATGCCTTCGTCGTACCATACTTCAAGATATTCATTTTCAGGATGGTCGCTTTCCGTGTTATGTTTACCTTCAATAAAAAATATCTGAGGTCTTCTCCAAGACGGGTAAGTTAGATAAAATGTCCCAGTTCCCGTACCTAAAACAGGGTTTGTATTTATCATTTCCCAAGTTGAGAGCCATGTAAATACTCTGAAGGAAGCGCTGTCGGTTCTTTCCCGAGTTTTACGATATATAGCAAAAACTGCTAAAGATGAAACAATCAACATACATACCGCCAATATAGTTAGCAATTTCTTGTTGATTTTATTTTTTAAAAATACAAACGCGTACAGCGCCGTAAAAACGACAACGCCTAAAGCAAACCCAAGCCATGTTCCTTTTGACATTGTGTAATAAGAACATATTACAATCGTAAACCATAAAACAGCAAGATAAAGTTTCTTTTTATACATGAATAAAGCTAGGGTTATGGAACTCATGATAATCAAGAAATCGCCAAAAAAGTTGGGATTGACAAAACTTGACATTATCCTGTCGTAAAACGCTTGCCTCCAAGCAAAAGGGTCTAAACCTGACAAGAATGCTTCTTTAGGGTAAATGCGATAGTCAAATATCTGCAATATGCCCGTACGCGCACACGGCAAACGCCGCCGCAGTAAGCCAATTTTTTAGACGTAATATTTTCTTGTCATCATCAAATTCGTCGACTAACATAAAAACTATGCCGCAATATATAAATCTTCTAAGAAATTCGTTTAAACTGGCAAGCTTAGAAAGGAGAAATAGAAAGAGAAACTGCTCCAGATAATAAGAACAAAACTATAGGTAAAATGTAGACAAATTTGTTTTTAAGCAGAGAAAACCGCCCCTCTTCTATTTGCAGAAGAAGCCAAGTCATTATCAAAAACAAACCGCCTATGTGAAAAATTGTGATTTTTATTTGAGACGAATCATACGTGCCAAGATAAAAAGATACCGCCATCAAAAAGTAAAAAACAGGAAGACCAAAAAGAAGCGTTTTTTTAAGAGCTTTCTGAGTCATAATAGGATTTTACCTCGCAATTGAAAGATCGCAACGATCGGTATTGTACCTAATTATTCAAACCTCGGTCAATAATTTTTACTATTGGCATATAGGAAATTTGCAGCCCGTATTTTGTATAAAAAGAGTAACGCCTATGGAAATATCTGTTTTTGGAAGCGGTTGCGAGCATTTAAAATTTCCCAAAAAGGAAACAGAAATGTGATCGTCATATTTTGGGGCGAGTCCAAACTTGCTAAATTTGTTCAATCAGAAACATTTTTAGATATAGCCTTCAATATAGATTAACGGAAAGAAGCGACAATAAAACAGCTCAGTTGCGCGTATTAGATATAAAAACTATAATTGCCGAAACAAAAGAAGACGTTTTGTTTTCAAATCAATTGAAGAAATAAATTTTCGTTTTTAAGCATATCTTAAGTATCGGCAACATATTCTGGGCGTATCGAAATCGTACTTCGATAATAATTGTCTTCAACCTCGCAAAATCGCACCTATCTGCGCCTAAATCCAATTATCAAACTGTCTCGCCGCAACCGCTTTTCCTTTAAATCTATCCCAAGTCGTCTCAGGTTTATTGTAAGTCTCCCTTTAAGAAGCCGACATATTAAAAGAATGCAGATAAACTTTTGATAGATTGCGCGAAATGTTCACAATTATTTCACATCTTGTTGTTCAAAAAAGAAAAAAATATTATATGTTTACTATAAGCGGCGGGTAGGATGTTTTTTTACAGAATTTAACTAAGGAGCATATATGAAGAAAATAGCGAGTATGTTGTTAGTATTTGTGTTGTTGGTTTCGCCCATGAAATTAGCTTTTGTAGATGGGGAGTGAGATGGAACTTGCAAGAAGTCTGAGACGACTTGGCAGAGAGTTAAAAGAAAAACGCATGACGCGTACTGTTGGTCGCGCGACCACAAGATAGAACTTCTTTTGAGCGGACTTATCGTCGTTGTTGCCGCTCTTACCGTGGACATATATAGGTGGCGAATAGATATAGATAAGAATATTAACGAACTTGACGCTGCTTTGATCATGTTTAATCAAATTCGAGATGAACTTCGTAGGAGTATGCTAAGTGTAGGCGAGTTGGCTCATATTGGAGTAGAAAGAGAAGAGTCTCTATATATGATTGGGCACGTTTTAGGCGTCAACAGACAATACATACTTGGAATAAGAAATTTACGACGCGAGAACGTCGGCATAAGTGTCCCGGAATTGCCTGAACCATTGCCGGGGTTCGGGTGCATGCCTCCGAATAACCCGCCGTTACAGCGATTAGCCGCTTTTCCAGATCTCCAGCCGCTCCAGCCGCAAGGAGCAAGCCAAGAAGAGGAATAGGTTTTTAAATCTCTTACATTAGGTTTTTTCTCTTCAAGAAGCTAACGGCAGTAGTAATGGCGGTGGCCTAATAGGAATATATTGACGCCGTCGTTAGTAAAATCAGAGAGCGCCGTAGATATGCGTCCGATAGTAAGTTGATTTAATAATGCTCTCGTTTTAGAAAAAATTTCTTTTATCAATATATCTTCATATTCATTTGCTATTGCCTGAGAGAGTTTTATTTGAATTTTAGTTTTTTTATCGCTTATCTTTTTTATGTCCTTTTCGTCTCATTATACTAACTACTTTCTTTGTGTCCTCAAATAAGCGGCTGTGCATAATTTACAGATATATTTTTATGCAAGTTAAAAAATATCGTTATCTTGTAAGATATACCCGTTCTTCTTATCTTCTTATAGTCTTGGGCGTTATAAGCAATCTTTAAAAGAAATTTCGTTGTTTTAAATATCTGTTAATGTGATAACTCTATATCCGCCGTTTTTATAATCTATTATTATTAGCAAATATAGTTGCCCCGACGAAAATGCTCTATGTAACGTCGGCAAAAACTTTGATATAATCAATCTGTCCATATCGTAGAAAGGATATGCGTCAATGAATGCTGTAATTAAAACTTCAATGGGAACAATTAAAATTAAACTTCTCCACGAAAACGTTCCTCTAACGGTATCTAATTTTGTAGAGCTTGCCGAAGGAACCAAAGAATTTACAGATGCAAAAACAGGAAAAACTGTAAAAAGAAAATTTTATGAGGGGTTGGTTTTCCACAGAGTAATGCCTGAATTTATGATTCTTGGAATGGGAACCGGCGGTCCGGGGTACAAATTTCAAGATGAAATAGACCCTTCTCTAAAGTTTGATAAGCCCGGAATTTTGGCTATGGCTAACTCAGGACCTAATACGAATGGTTCGCAATTTTTTATAACTGAAGTTTCCACTCCTTGTCTTAATGGAAACCACACAATATTTGGATAACTTGCAGAAGGTTTGAATGTAATAAAAAAGATAGCAAGAACTGAAGTCGATTTTTCAGACAAGCCAGTTGATCCTGTTGTAATTGAAAGCATTAAAATTGAAAAATAAGGATTTTAGATGAAAAGAGTTGTTTTTATAACTGCTCCTGAAATATTTAGGGATGAAGAGTACTATAAACCTAAGGAAATTCTTGAAAAAGCAGGAATAGAAGTAATAACCACAAGCGTAAAAATTGGAGATTTGACCGGTCGTTTTGGATACAAAACAAGTAGTTTTATTTTAATTTCAGAGATTGTTTCAATAAATTTTGACGCCATAGTTTACGTTGGCGGCGTCGGGTCAAGCGTATTTTTTGAAAATAAGGATGCTTTAAGACTTGCAAACGAATTTTTCAAACAAAACAAACCTGTTGCCGCAATATGCATTGCAGGCGTTATTTTGGCAAATTCTGGAATATTGAAAGGCAGGAAAGCGACCGTTTATGTTGATGGTAAAGAAGCTCTGCTAAGAGGCGGCGCTGATTACACAGGCAATTCTTTGGAAGTTGACGGAAATATCATTACTGCAAACGGTCCCGACGCTGCGGAAGACTTTGGCAAAGCAGTCTTAAATATTTTGCAATAGTCTGAGCTTAATAACGACAAAAACTTGACAACTGGATTGTGCAACTGAGCCGCAAGCTGTTTCTGAGACGCTAAATCAAGTTTAGCATGACGACAAAGGTAAAGACCATAACAACAGCCGTAACGACAGATACAAAAACATAAAAAAACTGGACATTTTAAATATCCTGCTTTTTAATTATATTTACATTCGGAATTATCCTCTAGCATACTGAGAAATATTCTTTGAAAGCGCAGTAGCATAGAGAAAGTATTTGTAAAATGAGATCATACTAGTAAAACAAAAACAAGGAAGGAGTATGAGTTTAAAGGTTGAAGATATAGATTTAGCAGGAACAGAGCGCGAATAATGAAATAAAGGATTTTAGAGCTAGAGAGGAAAGAAGTAGTGTATCTAATGAAGAGCATTACTTGATTACATGGAAAACAAGAAAGCAAGAGACAGAAATGAGCCAAAACGACGCTTTAACATATAGCGTTTGTCCTAGCGAAGAAGTAATTATGCTAACTAAATCGGAATTAGAAGTAATTGTCTCCTGCTATGATAGCGCTGTTTGTGGTCGGAGCAGGGTTAGTAGTTTTGTAAATATTTGGTAGAGATATGGTGATAAATGCCGTATATAATACACGTTTAGGCAATGCCCAAAGATTCAATGCCGCTGGTATGAACGTTGTTTAAGTTAGAGAATTGACACATAGAATGATTGACAGATAAACGAATGAAGTTGTTAGCAGTTTTGCGGTCAAGTATGGTGTAATCTGAGAAGTCGTTGGTAATGATTGTAGTATCGTCTTTGCAGACTTTATCAAGTATGTTGAAAAGTTGTTAGCCTGTTGGAGTTTTGTCGTAGGCATTAGGCAAAGAGACGGCAGCGTAAACGCGTTTGGAATTGCGTTTTTAATACCGACAATAGGCGTTTTACGAGTTCCACGTCCGCGGGCGGTTTAGGGAAGTTGTTGTCGTCGTCGCTATGATTGTCTTTGCGAGACTTACCGCCGACGTAGGTTTCGTCAATTTCAACGATAGCCTCAAAGGTTTTGGACATATCGGTATTGCCCGTAGCGGAGCGAATAAGTTTAAGCATACGCCAAGCAGTTTTGTAAGTAA
>JAITND010000013.1 GCA_031290625.1 Endomicrobium sp.
GTATAAGAGGGATAGTATTAAAGAACTCTTTTTTGGGAAGAACATACAATCCAAAGACAAAGAAGATAATGAAGAAGGATACAATAAAAAATAATGATTGATTGTCTATAATCATTACAGAAAAAGAGTAAATGAGAAATCAGGTTCTGAACTTCAGAACCTGATTTTTTCTAGTTGAAATGAAAGATTTCATCAAGGACTCCGATATTAGGATGAATAAATTTATTACAAGGCGTTTTGGCAAAGGCGTAAATTATTGACTTTTCCCACAAGAGATGCGGCAATTGCAAGTTAGAGAAAGATTGGAAGAATAAAGCAAAAGGACGCAGGTATAAGGAAAAGACGTTTCAGCGAAGAACAAATATTGGGGTATTGAAAAAGGCGGAAGACGGCGTAAAGACAAAATATAGATATGCAACAAAAACGCAGATATGGAAGTCCGCGGATACATTACTTTTAAAACGGGGAGTCCAATAGAATCGCCATTGGGGCTGAGTTGGTAACGACTAAACGGTGTACATTTGTTTAAGTAAATTATATAATAAGCGCGCATAACGTAGAAATTCTGAGTCAAAGGAAGGTAATCATAGATATGTTGAAAAGCATTTTGGGCAAAATTTTTGGTTCGCAAAACGAAAGAGATATAAAATCTATAAAACCTATAGCGGATAAAGTTAATTCTTTTGAATCGTCTATAAAGAAACTTACCGATGAACAATTAAAAGCAAAAACTTCGGAGTTTAGAGATAGGCTTACAAAAGGCGAAACTTTAGACGACATTCTGCCTGAAGCTTTTGCATGCGTAAGAGAAGCGTCTGTTAGAACAATAGGTTTAAGACATTTTGACGTGCAAATAATAGGCGGTTATATTCTCCATACAGGCAGAATCGCCGAGATGAGAACCGGCGAAGGTAAGACTTTGGTTGCAACGCTTGCCGCATATCTTAACGCCTTGCACCAAACAGGCGTTCATGTTGTTACCGTCAATGATTATCTTGCCAAAAGAGATAGAGAATGGATGGGAGTAGTGTATGAAAAATTGGGTCTTACAGTAGGCAATGTAGGTCATGACGCGGATAAAGAAGAAAGACGAGCCGCATACAGCTGCGATATAACTTATGTTACAAACAATGAATTAGGCTTTGATTATCTTAGAGACAACATGGTAATCGCAAAAGAAGATAGGGTTCTACGTCCGTTAAATTATGCCATCATAGACGAAGTTGATTCTATTCTTATAGACGAAGCAAGAACCCCTCTTATTATTTCAGGAGCTGTGGAACAATCTACAGATAAATATTATGTTTCAGACAGAGTAGTCTCAATGCTTAAAGGTAGAAGAATTACCGAGAATGAAGAAATAAAAGCAAAATACAACAATGTGGATTTATCAAAAGGCTACGACTATCTTATAGACGAAAAAAATCATTCTATAGTTTTAACGGAACAAGGCGTTCAAAAAGCTGAAAAGATTTTAGGCGTAAAAAATATTTACGACGACTTGGAGTCCGAGTGGGTTCATCACATAACTCAAGCGCTAAGAGCGCATAATTTGTACCGTAAAGACGTAGAGTATGTTGTAAAAGATGGGGAAGTTATAATAGTAGATGAGTTTACCGGAAGACTTATGCCTGGCAGAAGATGGTCTGAAGGCTTGCATCAGGCAATAGAAGCAAAAGAGCGTTTAAAAATAGCCGATGAGAATCAAACGCTTGCAACTATAACTTTCCAAAACTTCTTTAGAATGTATAAGAAAATATCCGGTATGACGGGGACAGCGTCAACGGAAACGGAAGAATTCTGGGAGATTTACAAACTTGGCGTTGTGGAAGTGCCTACAAATAACCCTATGGTAAGAAAAGACCACGGCGATATTATATACAGAACTGAAAAAGAAAAAGACAAAGCAATAGTTAAAGAAATTGAATACTTGTGGAAAAAAGGACAGCCGGTGCTTGTTGGCACAAGGTCAATTGAGAAATCTGAGAAAATTTCTTCAATGCTAAGGAAGAAAGGTATTGCGCACAATGTTTTAAACGCTAAATATCACGAGCATGAAGCCCAAATTATAGCTGGAGCTGGAGCCAAAGGGGCTATAACAATAGCCACTAACATGGCGGGAAGAGGAACAGACATTGTTCTTGGAGCAGGCGATCCTATTGAAAACGAAGAAGTAAAAAATCTCGGCGGACTTCACATAATAGGCACGGAAAGACACGAGTCCAGAAGAATAGACAATCAGTTAAGAGGTCGTTCAGGAAGACAAGGAGATAATGGTTCTACAAGATTTTATTTGTCTATGGAAGACGAGCTTATGCGTTTATTTGGATCTGAAAGAATGTCTATGATAATGCAGAAACTAGGGTTAAAGGAAGGCGAAGATATACAACATCCTTGGATATCCAAAGCTGTGGAAAATGCCCAGAAAAAAGTTGAAGGTATGAATTTTGACATAAGAAAACAGCTTATAGACTTTGACAATGTTATGAATAAACAGAGAGAAGCCGTTTATAGGCTTAGAAACGAGATATTGGAAGGCGAAGATATTTCTGAGACAATAAAAGATATGTTAAGAGAATCCGTTGAAGAAAATCTTAACTCTTGGTGCGTTGACAAATATGCTGAAGAATGGGATTTTACAAGCATAGATGCATGGTTGTTTAGGACGTTTAGCATTAACAATGAGATAGAAAATAAAGATGAAATAAATTTGTTGACTAAAGAAGCTTTGAAAGAGGATATTTGCGACAAAATAACCGAGCGCTATGAAAAGAGAAAAGAAAAACTTACGCCTGATTTATTTGCTCACATAGAAAGAATGGTTTTGTTGCAAATGATAGATACTTCATGGAAAGATCATTTATATGAGCTTGACCAGTTGAGACGCAGCATAGGTTTTAGAGCTTATGCTCAGAAAGATCCGAAAATTGAATATCAGAAGGAATCTTTTGCGTTGTTTGAGTCTATGATGAAAAGAATAAGAGAAAACACTATAGAATATGTATTCAAGATTCAGGTAGATGTAAAGACTCAGAACGTAAATCAAGAATCGGGTGCTATAAGCCCTGAGCTTGAAAATAGGATTGACGACAAAAAAGTTAAACCTCAAGACTTAAATAAGATAGGCAGAAACGATCTTTGCCCTTGCGGCAGCGGCAAAAAATATAAAAAATGCTGCGGAGCATAAAAAATTGGCGTAAGAGTTCTAACTTAATATAGTAATCTTTGAAAAATGCGATAATATTAAGCTAAATGGAGAGAATGGACAATGATTAAAGCTACGGTCGCGAGTTTTCGCAATTTGCCTACGTTGTCGCCAGTAAAAGACTCTGTTGTTATATTTTGGGAGTCTCATACAAAAAATCCAGATGATAAAAGGAAAATTCAATCCACAATAGATTTAATTCCTAAGAAATTTGATTTATCAACTTGTGAAAATTATGAAGTGCGTACCGGATACTTAAGTCGGTATAATTATTTGTCAAAACCAAAGGAAGATTCTCAAATAGAAGAACTTGAGGAAGCTATAGTTAAAGGTGAGGAAGAACAAGTTCAATGGATTAAACGGTGTAAGCCCAATTTAGGAGACTTTACCCAAGTAAAATTGGCAGGAATGTGTAAGTAAATTAAAAAATCCTCACTTTAGCGCTTGTAGGGATCTTTTGATGAAAGCCCAAAAAGAAGACGAATCTTTCCATTATGTCTTATGCAAGAGCGCCCGAGCGTACGCGATTAAACGGAAAACAAACGAACAAAATGGATTTTCATATCTTATTGAAGAAAATGCGTGGATTCTTTCTATCCCGCATTTGTATCCAAACAAGCAGGTATATGTTATTCATGTTGGCAATGTTACGGAATCAACTACAATATTGTGGTCTGTTTTTGAATATTTGAGAAAATCCGTAAGATTATTATTCCCGTGCTTTTCAACGCAACAATTCGTAAATTTGGCTGATTTTAAAATTGAATATGAGAACAAGCACAATTATGGCTATTTTATTGACGACGAAAGTTTTGTAAATATAACTACAGATATATCAAAAAATAGGAATTTATCAAAAGAAAATTTATTGGAACTGTTAATTGACGAGCGTTCGGAAAAGGAACTTTTAACGAACATAATAGCCAAAATGCCGGGACACGTATATTGGTTGAACAAAAAACATATATATAGGGGATGTAACGATGTTCAGGCAAAAGATTTGGGATTGAATTCTAGAGACGAGATAATCGGCAAGACTATTTTTGATTTGTTGCCGGATGCAGAGGCAAAAAAAACCAACAATATCAATAAACTAGTTATTGAAAAGTGTAAAGTGTACACAGGAGAAGAGAAAGCTTCAATGCATAATGGATTTAGGACTTATATGTCGCACAAGCTTCCTTTGACCAATAGCGTCGGCAAGAATATTGGCTTATTGGGCATTTCAATAGACATAACGGACAGAAAAAAGAGAGAAGAGGCGGAGATTAAATTAAAGATACAGGAAGGGTTGTACAATGTAGCTAAATATGTATCGCATGATATAGCCCAGCCCGTAACTGCATTGAAAGGGTATTTAGATTTAAATAAAAGTTTATCTAGAGAGGAAAAGAGAATATTTGATGAAGTTGCGCGAAACATAGAAAATATAGCTGATAGATTGCTAACCAATAAAAATTAAACAATGCAAAAATATTGCTTTACACAAAGTTTTTTACAGTGCCAATTGAAAATATCCGCGATAATCAATAAAGTTGGTTGTCAGTGTATTAAAAGACAAACTTCCGTCGGATGCAAACGCGATGATTTTAAAGTTTTAGAGCTTTCCCAGTCAAACAAATTGTTTAAGGTATAAAAATATTATGCTAACCAAGCAATACATCGCAGAATTAAAACATAAAGGCAACGGCGATATCTCCGCTCTTATTAGTTCTCAAAGAGATGTCGGTAGTATTAATTTTATCCTTGAGAGTTTGGGGTATTTGCCAAAAAATTTTAACCCTGACTTTTTGTATAAACTTTTACGGCATAATCATTCGCAAGTCAGACTTAATGCTGTTAAGAATATCGGCAAATTAAACGGTAAAGGCGATACAAAAAGTTTGTTTGAACTTTATAAAAAAGAAACGGATACAAGCGTTCGCAGAGAAATTGTTTCTTCTATAGGACGGCAAAGGGAACCTGTAAATAAACCTTTGCTTGTTGATTTTTTACAAGACCAAGACCCTAAAATTGTATGTCAGGCTATTCGCGGACTTCTTGTATTTGAAAGAGATAACGATGTAGAGACATCTTTGCGTCCTCTTGTTAATCATCCGAATGAAATGGTCAGAACAATAATTTATAAAGAGTATTTTGCTAAAGAAAATAAAAACAAAAATATTTTACCGCATGCTCAAACATGCGATTTTCTTAAAAATATAGTTGTTAAGGCTGACGTTTTAGAGGCTTTGAAAGTTGTCCCTGACGAAAGCGTTCATTTAACTTTTACTTCTCCGCCGTATTATAATGCTCGCGACTATTCAATCTATCCAAGCTACCAAGATTATTTAGAATTTTTAGAAAAAGTTTTTATTGAAACTCGCAGAATAACAAAAGAAGGACGTTTCTTAATAGTCAATACTTCGCCTATTATCATTCCTCGTATTAGTCGCGCTCATTCAAGCAAGAGATATGGTATTCCGTTTGATTTGCATCCGTATTTGGTTAAAAATGGGTGGGAGTTTATAGACGATATTGTTTGGCTTAAACCCGAAGCAAGCGTAAAAAACAGAATAGGCGGTTTTATGCAACATAGAAAACCGTTAGGGTATAAGCCAAATTCCATAACAGAATATTTGATGGTTTATCGTAAGTCAACAGAAAAATTGTTGGATTGGAATATCCGAAGTTATGATTATGAAACTGTTAAAAAAAGTAAGGTTGCAGATGGTTATGAAACTACGAACGTATGGAAAATAGACCCTTGTTTTGATAAAGTTCATTCAGCAGTTTTTCCTGTTGAACTTTGTAAAAGAGTTATACGGTATTATTCATATAAAGGCGATTTGGTTTTTGATCCTTTTGGCGGAAGCGGGACCGTAGGTAGAACGGCAAAGTCATTAAATAGATTGTTTTTCTTAACTGAAAAAGAGAGCGAGTATTTTGAATATATGAAGTCTAAAACAAAAAATCCGAATTTATTTGACGAGCTAAAAACTCAATTTTTAACATTAGAACAATTTAAAAAAGAAGCTACTAAATGACATTAACAGACCAAATAGTAAAGAACGTTATTGCGCGTATTATCAAATCGCAAGACTATCGTATAGAGATAGTAAATCTTATCAATGCTGAATTTTTACAATTTGTTGTTGAGTTTTTTAAGAAGATTGTTTCAGCAAAATTAAATTCGGAAGATATTACAATTGATTGGTATAAAAAAGCTTTTATGAATGATAGTTTGTCCGCCGACGATATTGCTATAAATGCAGGGTTAAACAAAAAAACTATAAGCAATATGTATGGTTCCGCTACGAGAAGTATAGTAATAGAAGCGGCTAACGAGCATTTTGAGTCGCTGTATAATAGTATTCAGTCTCTCGTTGAAATGGAAAAAGAAATAGAACTTACTTTAACCATAAAATTAAAAAGCGTAAGCGTTGAGTTGAATGTAAGTGAAAGTTTGATTGTCATAAATACATTAGCGGTTAAAAGGTCTCAACTACGCGGCGGTTTATGGAGCGCGGCAGGGAAAAGCGTAGAAAAGTATCTAATGATTGCGCTTTGTAAGTTGTATAAAATTGACGAAAGATATTACAACGCGGAAATTTTTGTAAAAGATAGGACTAAAAAAGTTGACAGAGAAATTGATTTTTATCTTGTTAATAATGGCAAAAAATATCTCTGTGAAGTAAAACTTATGGGTAAGGGTAACCCCGAAAGCGCGGACGCTATATTTGCAAGAAAATCAGATGTTTTTGTAGCGGATACTTTATCACAACAAAATAAAAATCAAGCGGATGAATTAAACGTTAACTGGATTGCTTTGAGAGATAAAGACGGTTTTAGACGCTTTGAATTGGCTCTTGATAGATTTCAAATACCCTATACAGAGTATAACGGCAACTTGGATAAAGATTTGCCAAAAATAGTAGATGAATTGTTTAAAATAAAACGGAATTATCCTCTAGCATACTGAGAAATATTCTTTAGCGTAAATGCGTTTGGAATTGCGTTTTTAATACCGACAATAGGCGTTTTACGAGTTCTACGTCTGCGTTTAAGCGGCGGTTTAGGGAAGTTGTTGTCGTCGTCGCTATGATTGTCTTTGCGAGGCTTACCGCCGACGTAGGTTTCGTCAATTTCAACGATAGCCTCAAAGGTTTTGGACATATCGGTATTGCCCGTAGCGGAGCGAATAAGTTTAAGCATACGCCAAGCAGTTTTGTAAGTAA
>JAITND010000024.1 GCA_031290625.1 Endomicrobium sp.
ATAACTAAACAATCGCCTCACTTTATCTTCTTTAAGTTTATTACTGAATTCTTTCAAATGTTCGTGTTAGTATTGAATAAAGGCATGCCAGTTCAAGTTGCTAATGCATATAAAATGGGGGGGGGGGGGGGATTGTGAAATATTTGTGAAAATTAAATCTTCCTTTTTCAGATACTTTTGTACAAAACGACGCGCGCGTCAATATCAAAGGTCAAGAAAAACGCTCGCAGCTATGGTTAACGCGCGCAGCAGCATCGCAATGTATGTTTCGCGGTAGAGTTTATACTGCTCATGACGATGGTCAATAATATGCGCCGCGCCTCGCGCCGCTTAGACGGAGCAAAAGCAGCAAGGCTATTAGAACGGTTGAACAGAACAAACATTAGCATTAAGAAATTTATTCTCAGATTAGAACGTTTAAGAACCGAAATAATAAAAATCGCAGGTAAAGAGCATATTGCAGAACCTGAAATTGATATTGAACCGCAAAATTTAGTCAAATCTTTACGTTAGCAACGGTCGCCAAATCGGTCAAGTCGGGGCTTAAGAAATAGTATGAATAGGATTCATATAGGTGGAGGTACAAATTTTTGATAGAATACGCAATATGACAAATGGTATTTATTCCATATTAGATAAAGTAATCAAACTTCGTTCTTTAAATGAAAACGATATATTGCGTCTTTTAAAAACAGAAGAAAATAATACCCTTTTTTCGACCGCAGATAAAGTAAGAAAAGAACATATCGGCGACGAAGTTCATTTACGGGCATTGGTTGAGTTTTCAAATTATTGTAAACAAAATTGCTTGTATTGTGGGCTTAGAAGAGATAACTCAAAAATAACGAGATACCGTTTAGAACCTCAAGAAATAATAAATTTGTCAAAAAAAGCGGCGGATTACGGATATAAAACCATTGTTTTGCAATCCGGCGAAGATGTGTATTATACCATAGATAAAATATCAAAAATAATTTCTGAAATAAAGAATTTTGACGTTGCCGTTGCTTTAAGCATAGGCGAGAAAAGTTTTGAAGAATACAAAGCGTACCGCCAAGCAGGAGCGGACAGATACTTGTTGCGTATAGAAACAACAGACGAAGCTCTTTATAATAAGCTTAATCCTAGCATGAGTTTACAAAACAGAATGATATGTCTTGAGAACATAAAAAAACTTGGTTATGAAGTAGGCTCAGGAATAATGGTCGGGCTTCCTGGTCAAACATTGGAAAGCATAGCCAAAGACATACTTTATCTCAAATCTATACCTGTTGACATGGCTGGAATCGGTCCTTTTATTTATCACCCTGATACCCCTATTGAAAAAACAGAAGGAAACTTTTTTGAATTGGCGCTCAAAGTTATGGCAATATTGCGTTTGCTTATGCCTGATATAAATATCCCGGCAACAACAGCAATGGAAACTTTAAATCCTAACGGACGGCTGATAGCGTTACAATGCGGGGCAAATGTAGTTATGCCAAATGCTACGGAAACAGCATACAGAAAGCATTATGAAATTTATCCCGGCAAAATTTGCATAGGCGACGCGCCAAAACATTGTAGGTTTTGTATAGAAAATAAAATTAAGTCCATAAATAGATGCGTGGGTGAAAATAGAGGTTATCATAGGTCAAACAGTTGAAAAAATACTAAAAGGAAACAAAAAATGAAGATACTAGCGGGTTTAAGCGGCGGCGTTGACTCGGCGATAACCGCATATTTATTAAAAGAACAAGGACATGAAGTAATAGGCGCAATGATGTCTGTCTGGGACGGCTCTATTCCCGCCGCGCAAAACAAGAGCGTCGACGCTTGCCTAGGACCAGAAGATGAAGACATTGAGACTGTGCGTAAAATAGCCGCTTTCCTTAAAATACCCGCACATATTTTAGACTGCAGAGAAGAATACAAAAAAGTCGTTATTGAAAACTTTAGAAACGAGTATAAAAAAGGACGCACGCCAAATCCCTGCGTTTGGTGCAACGCTTATATTAAGTTCGGCGTTCTTCCGTCAACGGCAAGAAAAAATAATATATCGTTTGATAAATTTGCCACAGGTCATTATGCAAACATAATATTTAATGCTTCATTAAATATGTATCAATTACGTAAAGCAAAAGACGCGGCCAAAGATCAAACTTATTTTCTATATAGACTTACTCAAAAAATATTGTCGGAAACAATTTTCCCTATAGGACAACTTACAAAAGAGGAAGTACGGAACGCTGCAAAAAAAATACGACTCCCCGTGGCGGAAAAACCTGACAGCCAAGACTTTTACTGCGGCGACTATAACGACATACTTCAATTCCCTAAAACTCCGGGAAATATTGTAGATAAAAACGGTAACATCATAGGCAAACACGCAGGCATATGGAATTATACCATAGGCAAACGCAAAGGTCTGAGGCTTTCAGGCGGAACAAAAGAGCCTTTATACGTTATAAACATTTTGGCTAAACAAAATGTCGTAGTTGTTGGAACTAAAAAAGATTTATATTCCGCTTCTCTTACGGCAAGAAAAGTAATATGGAGTTCAATTCCTATACCAAAAGAACCTATTGAAGCAAACGTAAAGATACGCCAACAGCATACGCCTGCGAAAGCAATTATCACTCCTCAAGGAATTGACGCGGCTAAGGTTGAATTTACTGAACCGCAGACGGCAATCGCCGCCGGACAAAGCGCCGTATTTTATAAAGATGACCTTGTTCTTGGCGGCGGAATTATTGCTTAGCAGAAAAGAGAAGACAGACTTTACCAAGTCCATCTCTTTGTAATATTTATTTATATTACATTACGTCAAACGTCTCTTTTGCTGTTAAACTACAAAGATTTCTACCCCAAATGAAGAAGATTAAACGCGTAAATTAAAATTACCAGTCCGCAAAAAACATAGCGGCCCGCGGGAATAAGCCACTCGCCGACTATTTTAGAGCGTCCGCTTTGCATTTCTCGGACAACTCTTCTTGACGGCAATATCCAAAACACAAAAATACCGGTTATCAAAGCGCAAAACGGAATTAAATGAATTTGCAAAATATCCATAAGCCCATCTATATGTCCGTCTGCAAGCGTACTAAAAACAGCCGCTATTGTTGTTGAAATTAAAACTGCGTTTAAGCGGGACAGTTTAAATCTACTTTGTAAAGATTCAACTATAACTTCAATTATGCTGATAAGCGATGTTATAGCGGCAAAAAAAACAGCTATAAAAAAAACTATCATACAAAATTGCCCCATTGGCATGGTCTTAAAAATATCCGGTATAGTGATAAACGTTAAAGATGGTCCTGAGTTTAAATCTTTACCAAATGAGAATATTGCAGGAATAATTGCCAAAGAAGCGAAAATTGACGCAAAAGTACTCAATATAGCAACGCTCTTTGCAGAATAGACTATGTCTTCGCTCTTTCTTGCATAAGATCCGTACACTATCAAGATAGATCCCATTATAGAAAGCGAATAAAAAGACTGGCCTAACGCTAAAATCCAAATCCTTGAGTTAAGAAGCATGTCAAATTTTGGTATAAGCATAAACTTGTAACCCTCTATAGCTCCAGGGAGAAAAGCTACTCTTATAACCAAGAAAAGAAACAATATGAAAAAGGCGGGCATCATAAACTTATTCGCTTTTTCTATGCCTTTCTCTACTCCCCCCAACATAGTAAGACCTACTATAAAAAACGTCAAAACAATCCAAACGGCAATGCCATTGCCTGCGATTGATTCAAAATAGACAACGCTGTTAGGAGCAGAAAAAGCTACGCCAGTAAGCGAGCCTGCTAAAAAACGCAAAACCCAAGCAACTACAACCGTGTACCCAAGAGCAATAATGAATATTACTATTACAGGGACCCACCCAATCAGTTCGCCGGCTTTGTTATGTCCGCCGCTAAGCCTAAGAGCTTTTTTAAAAGCTCCCACAGGACCTTTGGCTGTAAGCCTGCCAAATGTTATTTCTCCAATTACCGCTATCAATCCTAAAACAAAAACGCATACTATGTATGCAATCAAAAATGCAGAACCGCCAAGCTCGCCTGCTCTGTAAGGGAACAACCAAATATTTCCCATGCCTATTGCAGACCCCGCCGCTGCAAAAATAAAACCCCATCTTGATGAAAAAAGATCTTTTGAAGAATCAGCCATTATTCTTCCTTTTAGAAATAATTATCGTTATGCAAGAATAAGCAACTTGGACCGCGCAAATTTCGCACAGTATAAGTTGACATGCATTAGAATGGGAATGGATATTATACTCAACGCTAATTTATAGCCGCAGCGCCCGTTTCTTTAGTACGCGCTCTCATAACGCTGCGTAAATCATAACTAAATATTTTGCCGTCGCCAGGGTTGCCAGTAAAAGCAGCTTCTTGTATAGCTTTTATAGTCTTTTGCTCCCATTCTTCGGAGGACACTATAATTTCAAATTTAATTTTTGGAAGCATAGTAATACTCACTTCCATACCTCTTACAAGCTCTTTATAACCTTTTTGTTTTCCGCAACCCATAACTTGCGAAACAGTTACTCCATTCACTTCTATTTTAGCAAGCGCTTCTTTTATATCTTCCAATTTTTCTTCTCTAACTATAGCTTCAATTTTTATCATATATTTTCCTCCCGCATATTATAACATATACTAATCCAATCCTGTAAACGAAGGATACGCGCTTTCGCCATGTTCGGATATATCCAAACCTACAAGCTCTTCTTTCCTTTCAACTCTTAAAGGCATTAACATTTTGACGATACCTACGCAAATTAAAGTCCCTAAAACAACAGCTGCAAAAGTTATAAGTATTCCTTCAATCTGAGCAAAAAACTGCGCGAATTCTCCGTAAATAAGTCCGGGCTTTCCTCCGTTTATCGACGGATTTACAAAAACGCCTGTGAGTATTCCACCCCAAATACCGCCTATTCCGTGACAACCAAAAGCGTCTAAAGCGTCATCAATTTTAAATACCTTTTTAATAAGAGCTATGCTACAGTAACATACAGGGCTTGCCGTCAACCCTATTATTAGAGCCGCCCACATATCAACAAATCCCGCGGCAGGCGTTATGCCAACTAATCCTGCTATAACGCCGGTGCATGCGCCTATAAGCGTTGATTTGCCTGTTTTAAATATATCTAACAAAATCCATACCAACATTCCTGCCGCCGCTGCTAGAGCTGTGGCCATAAACGCATGAGCAGCAAGACCATTTGCGGCAAGAGCGCTCCCAGAATTAAAACCAAACCAACCAAACAACAAAAGAGCCATTCCCAAGAAAACAAATGGCATACTATGCATTCTGTATGAAATTTGCATGTAATCCACTCTCTTGCCTACCAAAATAGCAAGCACAAGTCCCGTAGTTCCGGAACTTATATGAACAACGTCGCCCCCGGCAAAATCCAAAGCGCCTAAAGTATCGCCGATTAGCCCTCCGCCCCAAACCATATGAGCTAGAGGATAATATACAAAAACAGACCACAAAGCTATAAAAAGAAACAACGCCTTAAATCTCATTCTTCCTGCAACAGAACCTGTTATAATAGCCGGCGTTATAAGAGCAAAAGCCATTTGAAATGCAACAAAAGCAAAAGTAGGTATAGAACCTGTAAGAGAATCCGCATTTATTCCAAAAAGACAGAAATTTTTGAGAGAGCCTATAAAAGGATTGCCGCTCTCGCCAAAAGACAAAGAATAGCCGACTAACATGTACAGAACTACCCCTAACCCCATTATAAACGCCGAATTCATCAAATTATTAACCATATTTTTCCTACGCCCCATACCGCCGTAAAAAAACGCCAAACCGGGCGTCATAAGCACAACCAATGCCGTACAAAGAATGATAAACGACGTGTCTCCCGCGCTAAACATCTTCCCTCTCCTTTAATGTAAAATACTGAAATAATCTATTTTTTAATGTTTTACATCTACAATTTCAATTTTATTTATTTTTATCAAACAAAATACGCTCAAATACATATTTTTTGTACTTGAACGCCTTAGAATGCCAAATTAAGTATAAGAAGTATATTAACTTTAAGATATTTTGTCAATAAATCTCCGCGCAACAAGCAAGGCTTTTTATTTATTTAAAATTTCTTCCCCCTTCATGTGAAACTGCTTTCCCAATATTCTTTATTAGTTTATTACCTAGCCAGCATAGTATATGCTCTTTACTCAATCTTTCGCTTGGTTGAATTCTTTTTGTGCTTCCATATAAGCAAATTCTCCGTCCACTTGTTCCTCGCGAGTCCAGAGAAACCGTTCCGATAGATTCAGAATAAAATCCGAAATGGTTTGCAGACAAGATAGAGATAAGGAAGGGATATAGAGCAGTAGCGCTTGATGATGAAGTATCCGTACATGAAGTATGAAAAAAGAGATTTGCAGAATATGAAAAAGAAGCAAGGTTTAAATATTTTAAAGACGGGCAAGAAACAGCGGCGTATTTGAAAACAATTTTACAAGCTCTTCGGTAACTGTGTAAATATCGCCTTTAACAAAGATACGCTTGCATTGAAAGCGCCTATTTTTAAGATATCGCTCCAAGCCTTCTTTTACTCTATTTTTAAGCGCTACAAACTTGTTATAAGTTGCAAGAACATAAGTTCCAGCAAAAACAATCAAGACAGTAACAACTAAAAGCGCTATTTGCATGTTTTTTCTCCCGTTATTTTTGATTTATATACATGTCTGAAGCAGATATAATTTTCTTGTAGTATTCTAGCATAAATTTGTGTTCGTCAGTTTGTTCTGTTATAGAAAGCATTTTAGATTTTGAGTCAAAATTAAAATATAAAATTTCTCCATTTTCTATGTTGAATAAGATGGCTTTATCGCCAGACAGTATAAAACCGCCGCTGTTAAACGCTATATGCTTTTTGTCTTGTTCCAACATGCTTATTCCTGCAGCTGCGTATTCTACTTCTGAAAGCGACAAATCATAAAGAGTCGGCGCTATGTCCATATGGCATGCTGTGATATTTGCGTTAAATTCTTTCTTTAATTTTTTGGGTATGTATAAATACGTCGGAACTGCATATCTTTTAAACAACTCTTCAGGGGTTGAAGATTTAACTTCCCTAAGGTTATGGTCGCCTGTTATAACAACTATTGTATTATCTCTAAATTCAGAGTTTTTTACAGCGTCCAAAAATTTGGAGGCTTCTGCGTTAGCAAACTGGTAGTTCTCAAAAATTCTTTCAAGATGTTTTTCTCCGGGCATCATGCGTTCAAGATCTTTGGGAATTTCAAGTTTTAAAGGGGTATAATACGGGGGTATTTCATAAGGAGGATGGGTTGCTGTGGACATTGCATAAATAAATTTAGGGGTATTGTCGTTTTCCAGCTCTCTCAAAACAATCTCAAAAAATTGCGCGTCGTTAATGCCCCATTCGTGACGGTATTCATTTTTTATAGAGCCTTCTCCGTATATTTCATCAAATCCTTGCGCTTTTAAAAAGTCTTCAAGTCCTCGCCAAGCAAGACTCCCTCCGTACACAGCTTTTGTAACGTAGCCGGATTTTTTGTAAGGCAATGCTAAAGAGCTTGGAAATTGTTTATATGCTTTAGGGCTTTGCGTTACTTGAAGCGAAAAAGGTCTTTGCGGCATGTTAAGAACGGTTGATTCCAAACAATGTATTGTTATTACGCCTGCAGGTAAAAAATTATAGAAGACTATATCTTCATCAAAGTGTTTTTTTAGTTCGCCTAAAACATTGAATTTTTCGCTGTTATACAAAACAGGCAGCTCTCCAAAGCTCTCCAAAACAATAAAGATAACGTTTGGCTTTATTTCTTTGGCTTCAGTATTCTTAGTTGATATTTTGCTAAATATTGATAAATCAATATCTTTTTCATCTAAGTCAATTTTCTTTGCAATATTTATTTTATCGCTGCTTTGCTCAATTTTCGCTTGAATTGCATCGGAAAGTGAGTGGATAGCCGTTAATGCTATGTTGTTTATAAATGAGTTTGTTGATATTTGCGCATGGAACTTTCCTAAAGGAAACATTGAAACCGTGCCTCTTGCAACAAAAGATGTTAACAGCGCAATAAAGAGAACTACAAATATTTTTATAAAAATATTCCAATAAGAAGAGTTTATAAGACGATGCGTATTAAGCAATTTTTTTGCGGTTATGGAAACGATTTTATAGATTGTAATCCATGCTAAAATCAAAACAAGCAAAACTATATAAAAACGCCAATCCAAAACAATCGTTTTTATCAAAGCAAACGCATCGTCGTCAAAAAAGTCAAATAATAATATATTTATGTGTTCCCAAAAACAAACGTAAAAACCAAAATCAACGGCAGTTGCTAAAACTATCGCCATGAAAGCGAGACAATACCAAAATTTTACAAGGGATCCCGCTTTTTTGAATAGTCTTAGATTTCTTATAAACAAAAAAGCCGTAAAAATTAAAATTACAAAAGAGTTTATATACGCCAGAGTTGATAAATCAAAACGCAAACCTAGAACAAATGCCTTAAATATCTCTGTAAAATGTCCAAACGTTGGAATATTTTTAAAATAAAAAAAGAAAAATATTCTGTAAAGACTCATCGCTGAAAGCGCGGCGACGTTTAATGGTATTATTTTAATAAGACAGTCAATATAATTTTCAAAATCAAACTTTTTGGACATATATTCATGACCCCTATCTTCAATTTTAACAATACTAACTACTAACTATTTTACCAAAAAACGACGTTTCAACATTGGTAATTTTTTATCCTAAATTATAGTCCTGCAAGCGTATAGCGTTAAGTCAGAGTCGTCAAATAAAGGGTAAGGTCTTGTTAATAACTTTTTATCAATATCGGCGCAGACGCCAGATCAATATTGTTTTCGTAAAGAGAACAAAAATGCCTTACAAATCCTCTTTTATTAAAACTTGGCAAATCTTTATCCATCGCATTTGCTATGTCAAGAACTAACGCTTCACACATCTCATCTTGTCTATTATACGACCAGAAAATTCTAAATCACTATTAGATTGAACAGGTATAGCTTCAATCCCCTCACCCCCACCCAAAAAAAATTCTCGTTTTTTGCGCGAGCGTTTTTCTCTAAAAATTCAAAAAATGCTCAAGTCAGGAGGATATATTTTACAAAAAGTTTTCATTTATATGAGAAGTAAGTAAATTTAGCAAGTATACTTTTAGTATAATAAGATTGGAAAGGAAAAAAGATTGCTGAAGCGGCAGGAAAGAAGAGTTTTTTTGCGGATGTATTGGCAAGGTGTGAATATGTTTTTTCAAAGATTGCTTGCATGGTAGATAGTATCATG
>JAITND010000007.1 GCA_031290625.1 Endomicrobium sp.
AAAAAAGAGAACGATTCAATTAGCAGAACTCCAACAGCAAAGCCGACGGTAACGCCGCCAATTCCAACGGCAACACCAGCAAAGCCGACGGTAACGCTGCCAAAGCCGACGGCAACGCCGCCAAAGCCGACCTACACCTACCCTTTCAATAAAATCAAAGCTGACCTATGGCCGGGGGGAATTTGGGACCAAATTCTAGACATGCTTACCCCTTAGTTGTACTTACAATACGGAGGAAGAACGGCTTATAACACTTAATCTCTAAAGTTAAAAAATTAGACGATCTATAGATAAAATTAATTCTTTAATTATACTTAAAATACTGCGCATAACTTTTCAAAAAATTGTATAATAATTTTATCCGATAACAGTATGGACAACTTTGATCTTTTATCAACAGAATTATCATTTAAATATTTTTAAAATTTTAGTTGATACCTATAATTTTTTTCAATTATGCGCAGCTTATCAACAATATACAGAACGCTATTAAAACTAAACGCATTTTCTAGTAAAACAGGAGGAAGTAGATGAGAGTAGTTTGTGGAAAAGAAGAGTTAACTAGAGGAATACAAACAGTATATCCTATAGCTTCATCTAAAAGCGCGCTTCCAGCTCTTTCAAACTTTCTGTTTGAAACCGAAGATGGAAAAATAAAACTTTCTTCTACAGATTTAGAAATGGCAGTTAAATGTTACATTAAAGGCGAAATTTTAGAAGATGGAGGTATTACGATACCAGCTAAGAGATTTGCCGATATTATCAAGGAATTGCTTTCAGAAAATGAAATAGAGATAAGATCGGACGAAACTAACCAAATAAATATAAACTCTGGAAAATCTAAATTTAATCTTATGGGCATATCTAAAAATGAATATCCCGTAATACCGGATTTTCCAAGCGAAAATAACTTTACTATTAAAAGAGAACTTTTTGCTTCAATGCTTAAAAAAGCCGTCTTTGCCGCTTCTAAAGACGCTCAAAGATACGCTTTAAACGGCGTTTATTTCATTTTAGAAGAGAACATTTTTAAAATGGCGGCTACCGACGGCAGAAGGCTTGCTTATGTAACTGCAAACGAAATACAAGGTATTAACCTTCAAACAAAAATAAAAGCTATAGTTCCTACAAAAGCGGTAACAGATATATTAAGACTTCTTTCCTCCGATATGAAAGCTGAAGAAATAAAGATTGGCATAACAAGCAACCAAATAGCGTTGGAAATAGAAGATATAACCTTCCTTTCTACGCTTATAGAAGGCGTTTTTCCAAACTACGAGCAGGTAATACCTAAAGCCTCTGAAATAAAGGTTAAATTGAATGTAAAAAATACTTTGACTTCAGTAAAACAAATGGCTCTTTTAACCGCAGATAAAATATCGTCAGATAGGTCTTCCGCAGTAAAATTCTACTTTAACTCAAATGTTTTAAGAATTTCAGCTTCAACGGCAGGACTTGGCTCGGGAGAAGTTGAGCTGGAAATAGATTATAAAGCTGAACCTATAGAAATAAATTTTAACCCTAATTTTATAAAAGAAGTATTGCAAAATATTGATGAAGAATCAATAATATTTGAGTTTAAAAATTCTATTAACCCGGCGACTATAGTACCTGAGAAAGACAAAAACTACCTTTGCGTAGTAATGCCCATGAGAGTCTAAACGTGTCTTGGACTAAAGCGAGCGAAATAATAGAGCTTCTCAGGAAGAGGTTTGGTTTAGAAGAAGAGTTTTTTACCGTTGAACGCGTTTGGAATAAGGAAGTCGGCATAGAAGGCGTAGAGATAATAGGCTACAAAAATGGGACTGTCTTTGCAAAAACCCAAAGTTCGGTCGCTGTAAGCGAGCTTAACTTTAGAAAAAAAGAAATAATAAAGAAAATAAACCAGTATATCGGCGGCGCCAAAGTTAAAAATATTAAAGTGAAGATAGAAGTCTAACTTAAAATGATTGCTCTATATTAAAGTTTGGGTATAATTTTTATCTTAGTTATTCAATTGAAACTCAACAAAAGAGGAGCCGTCATGGCAAACGAAGAAGTAAAGCAGGAAATTAAAAAAGACAGTTACGACGCTTCTAATATTCAAATTCTTGAAGGGTTAGAAGCGGTTCGTAAAAGACCCGCTATGTATATTGGTTCTACAGGAAACCAAGGTCTTCACCACTTGGTTTACGAAGCGGTAGACAACTCCATAGATGAAGTTTTAGCGGGGTTTTGCAAAAACATTGACGTTATAATACATCATGACAACTCCATAACCGTGCTAGATGACGGACGCGGTATTCCCGTCGATCCGCACCCGGACCCGAAATATAAAGGAATATCCGCTTTGGAAATTGTGCTTACAAAACTGCATGCAGGCGGAAAGTTTGATAAGAATTCTTACAAAGTTTCCGGAGGTTTGCACGGCGTCGGCATATCATGCGTAAACGCTTTAAGCGACGCTATGGAAGTTGAAGTGTATCGCAACGGCAAGGTATACAAGCAAATCTACTCAAAAGGAAAACCTTTGGGTCCAGTTAAAGAAGTTGGCGTTACAGTCCAGAGAGGAACTAAAGTTACATTCCACCCCGACGCGGAAATTTTTACTGTAACTGCGTATTCTTTTGATATTTTGACAAATAGACTTAGGGAGTTGGCATTTTTAAATGCAGGCGCGCGCATCAGAATTGCCGATGAAAGAAACGACAAAGAACATATTTTTGACTATGAAGGCGGAATAAGAACTTTTGTACAGTATTTAAACACAAATAAAAACGTTATAAACAAAGAACCTATTTACTTTGAAAAAGAAAAAGAAGACGTAGAAGTAGAAATAGCGATGCAGTATAACGATTCTTACAATGAGCAGATTTTCACTTTCGTAAACAATATTAACACAATAGAAGGCGGAACGCATTTGTCGGGTTTCCGTTCTGCTTTGACAAGATCTATAAATGAGTACGTTAAGAAAAATGACATATCTAAAGTAAGAGATTTAAAACTCTCTGGAGAAGACGTCCGAGAAGGATTAACCGCGGTTATTTCAACAAAAGTGCCTAACCCTCAGTTTGAAGGACAAACAAAAACAAAACTTGGAAACTCTGAAGTCGAAGGCATAACCCAGTCTATAGTAGGCGATGCTCTGACAATTTTTTTGGAAGAAAATCCGGGTATTGCAAACCAAATTTTAGAAAAAGCCATTAATGCTGCCGAAGCTAGAGAAGCTGCAAGAAAAGCAAGAGAGCTTACAAGAAGAAAAGGAGCGTTGGACTCTGCGTCGCTCCCGGGGAAACTGGCCGATTGTTCCGAAAAAGACCCTCAAAAAACTGAGCTTTTTATAGTTGAAGGGGACTCGGCAGGAGGTTCTGCAAAGCAAGGCAGGGATAGATCTTTTCAAGCAATTCTTCCGCTTAGAGGTAAAATTCTAAACGTAGAAAAATCCCGTCTTACAAAAGTTTTGGCAAACGAGGAAATAAGAACGTTAATTACGGCAATAGGAGCGGGAATAGGCAAAGACGAACAAGATTTTAACATAGATAAAGCTCGCTACCATAAAATTATCATCATGACCGACGCTGACGTCGATGGCGCGCACATAAGAACATTGTTGCTCACATTCTTTTACAGACAAATGCCTCAGCTTTTGGAAAAGGGTTATGTTTACATTGCCCAACCTCCGCTTTATAAAGTGAAAAAGAGTAAGAAAGAAATGTATTTGGACTCTGAAGAAGAATTAGACAAATTTTTGTTCTCAGCGGCGATTGACGGGCTTTCCATGTTGTTGCTGCGGGATGGTAAAGAAATAAAAGAGATTGACGATAAGGCTTTGCGTAAAATAGTAACAAGTATAAGCGAGCTTGATACTTTGTTAAAGAAAATACGCAAGAAAGGCGTTACATGGAAGGATTATCTTAAATTTAAAGAAGACGGTAGACTTCCGCTTTACAGAACTGTAGTTGATGGCAACGTTCAATATATTTATTCCGATAAAGAGTGGAAAGAGTTTAAAGATCAACTGCTTGTAAAACGCAGAGAACTTCTTACTTCCCAAGGCGAGCTTGCAGAAATAACAGAAAATCTTCAGTTAGACGACATAACGCCGGAATATAAAGACTTGAGGGAGCTTTCTCGTATAGATAAACTTGCAAAACAACTGGAAGAAGAAGGATTGCACCTGGAGCATTACGGCGAAGCGCACGCAAAGCCTGTTTACAGACTTCAAGATGCGCAAAAGAAAATGCAAGGCGATATTTACGACCTTCATTCTACAATTGAGCTTGTTGAAACTATTAGAGAAATTGGCAACAAGGGAGCGACTATACAAAGATACAAAGGTCTTGGAGAAATGAATCCTGACCAGCTTTGGGAAACTACAATGGACGTTAAGAACAGAAAGCTGTTGCAAGTTAAACTTGAAGACGCCATAGAAACAGATAAAATATTTACAACTTTGATGGGCGATCAAGTTGAACCAAGAAGAGCATTTATACAGACGCATGCGCTGGACGTAATAAATTTGGATATTTAATGCGATTTGTATATAATATATTGTAGAATAATACATATAAAATATTTTGTTAGATAGTTGTTACACACAAATTAATTTGAAAGGTGCTTATTTTGTTTTTAAATATAAGATGCAAAAACTTAATAAAGCGGTTTATTAAAATACTTTAAAGAGGAAAAATGCGTCCATTTGTCCCGCAAAAGTTACCTGTTAAAAATTTGAATTGGGAAAGATTGTCATTTCTTATAGGTAAGGCGAACAGTTCGCTTTCTATGTATAGCGGTTTACTAGACGCCCTTTTGAACCCAGAAATTTTGCTTGCGACTATTACAACTCAAGAAGCTGTCCTTTCTTCAAAAATAGAAGGAACGCAAGCGGACTTTTAGCGAAGTTTATAAATTGGAAGCAGGAGAGAAACAGGACAAAGCTAAAGAAAATGACATAACCGAGATAATAAACTATAGAAAAGCAATTACGGCTTCTTTGGAAATATTGAAGAGCAGACCGTTTGTACATTCGAATATGCTTAAGGAACTTCATAAAGTTTTATTATCTGGAGTTAGAGGTGAAAATAAAGCAAAAGGCGAATTTAGGAAAATCCAAAACTTTATAGGTCCATATGGGTGTACTCAGGAGATGGCCGTATATGTTCCTCCCATCCCTGAAAATGTGCAGGATTGCTTGAGAGATTGGGAAAGATATGTAAATAATGATGAACAGGAAGGTTTAGTTCAATTGGCTGTAATGCATGCCCAGTTTGAAATAATTCACCCTTTTATTGATGGCAATGGAAGAACGGGGAGAATTTTAATACCTATTTTTTTATTTCAAAAAGGATATCTAAAAAAGCCGGTATTTTACTTGAGCGAGTACTTAGAAGCAAACAGAGACGCTTATTATGAAGCTTTACGTAATATATCAAAAAGCAATGATTGGCAGGGTTGGGTTGAGTTTTTTCTTAAAGCTATTGTAGAGCAGTCTGAGAGAAACAAGTTGAAAGTAGGAAAAATTCTAGATCTATATAAAGATATGAAAAAGAATTTTTGCGATGTCACGAAATCGCGTTACCATATAAAAATTTTGGATACGTTTTTTAAAAAGCCTATTATAAATTTGACAATGCTTTTATCCGATTCAGGCGTTTTTAACAGAAAAACAGCCATTCAAATATTAGACAAGTTAGCCAAAAAAGGGTACGTAGAAATTTTGAAAAAAGGTTCAGGAAGTAGTCCTACAATTTATATATTCCCCGCGCTTATAAACATAATTGAAAATAAAGAAGAAAGCATTTTCTGAAAAGAGCTTTTAGAAGAGAGTATGGGCGAACAATGCGATTGTCGCCTTTGCGGGTATGAAAAAATAGAAAAATGCGCTAGATCCAATCGTTTCTGAGAGCGGTTATTTGAGCGTTTGGCGTGTGGAAGATATTTGCTTTCCGTAAAGGAAATATAAAAGTAGAGATTTATTTTTATAATGAACCTATTTAGCTTGCGTAAAATAAAATGTCGCGGTCGTTTAATACAACATCCCAAAATATCGCATTACATTCAAACAATATTTTTACTGATGGCGAACTTGTAGAAAATAAAATTTGTAAGGATTCTTACAAGTTAAGATTGAGGGCGGACGCGAAGTAAGACGAACGTCAAAAATTTGAACCTTAACGCAATAATTTCACTAGATCATCGCGTAAATTGCGCAAAGGCCGCGCAATTTAGAATTTGGGCTGCAAAAGTATAAAAGAGTACGCGGTAAAGCGTTTTGGCGAGTAAAATTTTATTTTGGTTTAACTATATTGTAAAACTAAATCTTATAAGAGGTTAGAAATGTCAAAAGAAAAAGAAACAAAAGAAGAACAAGCGGCGATAACGCCGGCAAGCATTGTTCCTCGCAATATTGAAGACGAAATGAGGATTTCCTATATAGATTATGCCATGAGCGTAATTGTGGGAAGAGCTTTGCCTGACGTCCGCGACGGACTGAAGCCCGTTCATAGAAGAATACTTTATGCCATGAAAGAAATGGGCTTAAAGCATAATACCGCCTACAAAAAATCCGCAAGAGTTGTTGGAGACGTTTTAGGCAAGTACCATCCGCACGGCGATTCGGCTGTTTATGGCGCCGTGGTAAGAATGGCGCAGGATTTTTCTCTAAGGTATCCTATGATTGACGGACAGGGGAACTTTGGAAGCATAGACGGCGATTTTGCCGCGGCTATGCGTTACACCGAAGTAAGAATGGACGCTATTACCGAAGAGATGCTTGCAGATTTAGATAAAAACACAGTTGATTTTATACCTAACTACGACGGCTCTTTAAAAGAGCCTTTAATACTTCCTTCAAAACTTCCGAATCTTTTAATTAACGGTTCGTCAGGCATTGCGGTAGGTATGGCTACAAATATTCCTACTCATAACATAGGCGAAATCTGCGATGGATTGATTGCTTTGATAGATGATGAAGATTTGCCTGTTTCCGAACTTGCTAAACATATTAAAGGTCCTGATTTCCCGACTGGCGCGATAATTTTGGGTAAAAGCGGCGTAAAGGATTACATGGAAAAAGGCAGAGGCTCTGTAAAAATGAGAGCCAAAACTGAAATAGAAGAAACTAAAAACGGAAGAGAAGCTATAATAGTAAATGAAATTCCATATCAGGTAAATAAAACAAATCTTATAACTTCAATCGCCGATTTGGTAAAAGACAAAAAGATTGACGGCATTTCGGATTTGCGCGACGAGTCTGACCGCGACGGTATAAGAATTGTTATAGAGCTTAAGAGAGATGCAAATGCTCAACTTGCGTTGAACCAGCTTTACAAGCATACGCAGATGCAGTCCTCTTTTGGCGTTATAATGCTTGCGATTGTAAACAACAGTCCTAAGGTGATGAACATAAAAGAAATTTTAGTTCGCCACATTGAGCATAGAAAAATAGTTATAACAAGAAGAACAAAGTTTGACCTTCAAAAGACTGAAGCAAGAGCGCGCATATTGGAAGGTCTAAAGATAGCGATAGACAATATAGACGTTATTATTAAGATAATAAAAGAATCTCCCGATGAAGACATAGCCCGTGCAAGCCTAATGAGCGAGTTTCGTTTGACGAAAGTTCAATCAGAAGCTATTTTGGAAATGAAGATTCGCCAGCTTACGGGACTAAAGAGAAAAGAAATTGACGAAGAATATTTGGAAACTATAAAGTTTATAGAAAAACTTCGTTCAATTTTGGCGGATCCCAAAAAGATTCTTTCAATAATAAAAGACGAAACCATTGAAATAAAGAAGAAGTACGGCGACAAGAGAAGAACGCAAATAGAGGCGGCGGAAGCCGACTTTAATATTGAAGATTTAATTCAAGAAGAAGAAGTTGCGGTAACAATGTCCCATGCGGGCTATATTAAACGCATACCGCTTGACACTTACAGAGCTCAACATAGAGGCGGACGAGGAATAACCGCAATGAACACCAAAGAAGAAGATTTTGTTGAAAACTTGTTTATTACAAGCTCGCGCGCTTATATGCTCTTCTTTACAACAAGAGGAAGATTGTATTGGACAAGAGTTTATGAAATTCCAGAAGGAACAAGAACGTCTAAAGGCAAAGCTATAGTAAATCTCTTGCAATTGCAAGGCGCAGAGGAAAAAATTACAGCCGCAATTCCTATAAGGACGTTTAATCCTAAAGACATTAAAGATGAATATTTGTTAATGTGCAGTAGAAACGGCACGATTAAGAAAATTGCTTTGGACGAGTTTACAAATCCTAGAAAGGGCGGAATAATAGCCATTAAACTTGAAGACGGCGATATATTAACCGAAGTAAAAGCCATAGAGAAAAACCCTGAAGTTATAATTGCCACAAAGAAAGGCATAGCGATAAGGTTTAAAGAAAGCGACGTGCGCGCAATAGGACGCAGCGGAATGGGCGTAAATGGAATTTTGCTTGAGAAAGACGATGAAGTTATAGGCATGGAGGTGTTTTCTCCGAAAGACATTTTCTTGTCAGTTTCAGAAAATGGCTACGGAAAAAGAACAGAAGTTGGCAAATATCGTTTGCAAAAGAGAGCGGGACACGGCGTAATCAATATGCAGGCTACAGACAGAAATGGAAGCGTTATAGGTATTAAGAAAGCAAATGACGGCGAAGTGATGATTATGACGCAGAACGGCATAACTATAAGACTAAGAGTAAATAGCATTTCCGTAATAGGAAGAAATACTCAAGGGGTAAGGTTAGTAAAACTTGGCGACGGCGACAAAGTTGCGGCTCTTGCAAGCGTTATAAAAGACGACGAAAGCGAATATCCCAGGACGCCGTAAAAAAGCCAAAGACGAAGAAGTAAAAGAATAATTAAACAAGTTAAAATAACTAAAAAGCCTCCGATATAACTTCGGAGGCTTTTTATGGTAAATGTAAAAATGGCAGCGCAATGCATATTTGCATAATTCTTGAAAAAGTATCATTTTGAATTTTAAATAACGCTATTCTATAGATAATAACTTTGGGAACAACGCAAACTTTTGTGAAAACAAGATTGTTTATGAAAAATCAGATTGCGTTTTTATAGAGCTATAGATATGAATATCAAGTAGGAACAATTGCATAATAGATTGCTAAGTTTTCTTTTTTGTAATTTTGAAGGCGATATAAACCGCAAATACCCATATAGGGATAGCTATTACTTGCTTTGCCATTCCAATTTGAGAGAATGTCATTGCCGTAAGAATAAACGCGATAAAAGCGAGCGTAATATAATTTGAATACGGATAGAACGGCGCTGGAAATAAAGTTTCTTTATTTTTACTTTTAAATTTCATATGGGATAAAGTTATAAGCGCCCAGTTTACAAGAATGCAAACAACCACAAAACTTAAAATTATTTTAAACGCTTTAAACCAGTTTGGAATAAAATAATTTAAAGGCGCAACTAAAAATGTTATTGCGCTTGAGACGAGAATTGCATTAAACGGTACGCCTCTCTTGTTTGTTTTTGCCAAAGCGCGAGGCGCGTTTTTCTGAAGAGCAAGACCGTAAAGCATGCGGCTGTTGCTGTAAATGCAGCTGTTGTATACGGACAAAGCGGCTGTAAGGACAATAAAGTTTAAAGTCCACGCCGCGTACTTAAAACCAATACGGTCAAAAATCATAACAAATGGACTCTCTAACGCGCTTAAGTCACTCCAGTGGTAAAGCGATAAAAGAACTACAAGCGAGCCGATGTAAAAAATTAAAACGCGGTAAACAACTTGGTTTATAGCTTTGGGAATAGTCTTTGTCGGGTTTTCTGTTTCTGCGGCAGTTATGCCTATAAGTTCCAATCCGCCGAATGCGAATGTAATAATTGGCAAAGCCATTATAAGCCCAATAGCCCCGTGTGGGAAAAATCCGCTAAAAGCAGCGTCTCCTGCATGGAGTCCGACGCAAGGAGCTTGCCATAAATTTTTAATTGTTGCGCCGACAACAAGACTTGGGTCAAAGAAAAGAATATATCCGCCCGCTAAAATCATTGCGCAAATGGCAAATATTTTTATTGAAGAAAACCAAAATTCCACCTCGCCGTAAGCTCTGACGGCTGTAAAGTTTACAATGTTTATAACTATAAAGAAAAACAGCGCTGTTTTCCAAGTGGCGATATTAGGAAACCAATACTGCGCGTATGCGGCGACTGCAGTAAGTTCGGTTATTCCTGCAAGAGCGTATGCAAACCAATAATTCCAGCCAACCAAAAAGCCTGGGAAATCTCCCCAATATTTGTAAGCGAAATAGCTTGAAGAACCGGCGGAAGGATCTTGCGCGTTCATTTCGCCCATTTGTCGCATAATTAAAAATACTATTATGCCTGCGACTAAATATCCAAGAAGAACAGCTGGACCTGCAACAAAAATAGCGTTGCCTGCGCCTAAAAAGAGACCTGTGCCTACAGCTCCTCCAAGAGCTATAAACTGTATATGGCGGTTTGTAAGATTGCGTTTTAATTTGCTTTTTTCAGGGTTATGCATATTTTTAAAGTTCTTTCTCTAAGTTTATACTAAATTCATACGACATCCGCAAATATGGACGGCAAGAACTTGTTTAAAATTGCCAGATTGCGGCAATGCCATAGAGCGCAATACAAAATGAATGGACTTTCAACCATACGCAAGTTGCTCCAATGATATAAAGACAAAAGAACCTATGTAAAAAATCAAAATGCGACGCGCGCAACATGGTTGACAACTTTCGGGATAGTTCTTTTCGGATCCGAGACTTCCGCAACTGCGAAACCTATCGATTCTATACTGTCAAAGGCAAAGATTATAATAGGAAATGCCATTAAAAATCCGATAAAACCGTGGGGAAAAATCTTTTAAAATAAGTGAATATTTTTCAGATCGTCCATGTCTTTTTCTCCTTCAAGTTTTGTAGGTCAGTTTTTACGACTGTTGCGGTTGGTTTAAATTTTTGTCTTTCCTTATTACAAGGCTATACCCTATATATACGACCAATATCCATAATGGCAAAGCTATAACTTGCTTCGCCATTCCAAATGTCGGCACTGACATTGTAAACAGTATGAAAACTAAAAATACAAGAGTAAGGTAATTTGAAAAAGGATAAAAAGGAGATGGAAAAATAGGTTTGGTATTTTCAAGGTTCTTTTGTTTTCTAAACTTTAACTGCGATATTGATATGATAGCCCAGTTTGTAATAACGCATATAACTGAAAAACTTATAACTATTTCAAAAGCTTTTATCCAATCAGGAACGAAATAGCTCAACGGAACCACAGAAAACGTTAAGGCTCCCGATACAAGAATTGACGGTACAGGGATGCCCCTCTTGTTTGTTTTTGTAAAAATTTTAGGAGCGTTTTTCTGCAAAGCAAGACCGTAAAGCATACGGCTGTTGCAGTAAATACAGCTATTGTATACGGACAAAGCCGCCGTAAAAACTATAAAGTTTAAAATCCAAGCCACGTACTTAAACCCTATTTTGTCAAAAATAAGAACAAACGGGCTGTCTGACGGGCTTAGATTGCTCCAGTGATATAAAGACAAAAGTATAGCGAGAGATCCAACATAAAAAATCAAGATACGAAATACCACCTGATTTATAGCTTTGGGAATTATGCTTTGAGGATTTTCTGTTTCTGCGGCTGTTATTCCCACAAGTTCAACGCCGTCAAAAGCAAAAATTATCATAGGAAACGTTAACATAAATCCTATAAACCCGTGCGTGAAGAAACCTTTAAATACTGCGTTGCCTGCAAACATTCCGACCGTTGGAGCGTCCCATAAATTCTTTATAGTAGCGCCTGGGAGCAGCCCCGTATTAAAAAACAAGATGTATCCTCCCGCCAATATCATAACGCAGACAGCAATGATTTTTATTGAAGAAAACCAAAATTCCACCTCGCCGTACGCTTTTACGGTTAAGAGATTTACGGCGTTTATAAGCAGAAAGAAAAATAATGTGGCTTTCCAAACGGCAATACCGGGAAACCAATATTGCATGTATCCGGCAACGGCGATAAGTTCAACTATGCCTACTAAAATGTAGTCAACCCAATAGTTCCAGCCTGCTAAAAACCCTGCAAATCTACCCCAATATTTGTCTGCAAAATAGCTTGAAGATCCAGCGGCAGGTTCTTGAGTGACCATTTCGCCAAGCTGTCTCATAACTAAAAATACTAAAAACCCTGCAAGAAGATACGCCAAGATAACTGAAGGTCCCGTTGAGAAAATTGCGCTTGCAGAGCCAAGGAAAAGACCTGTTCCCACGGCGCTTCCGAGAGCTATAAATTGAATATGACGGTTTTTAAGCTTACGTTTTAATCCGCCGTTTCCTTGAACCAACGTTGTATCTATACTTTGCGTTTCGGTATCCATAGGTAATTCCTTTTTATTTATTTTTGTTGAGACGTAATTTATATCCCAAAAACACTATTAAGAGCCATACTGGTATTGCTATAACCTGTTTTGCCATTCCAATCTGTGGCAAAAACATGCCCGCAAGTATAAACGCTACGGCAATTAAAACAATATAATTAGAATAAGGATAAAACAAAGACGGAAATGTTGTCTTTCTGTTTTCAAGGTTCATTTGTTTTTTAAACTTTAAATGAGTTATGGCTATAATGCACCAGTAAGTTACTATGCATATAACCGAGAAATTCATAATTACGTCAAACGCTTCAAAACAGTTTGGCATAAAGTAATTTAGAGGAACAACCAAAAACGTGAGCAAACTTGTAAAAAGAACGCTGGCTATAGGAATGCCTTTTTTTGTTGTTTTTGCAAAAACTTGCGGAGCGTTTTTCTGCAAAGCAAGACCGTAAAGCATGCGGCTATTGCCGTAAATGCAACTGTTATATACGGACACCGCTGCTGTTAGAATAATAAAATTTAAAACCCAAGCCGCATAGTTAAAGCCGATTTTTTCAAAAATCATAACGAAAGGGCTTTCAGAAATGCTTAAGTTGCTCCAATGATACAAGGACAAAAGCACTACCAATGAACCAATATAAAAAATCAAGATGCGGAAAACAACCTGATTAGTGGCTTTAGGAATGTTTTTCTTAGGATCCGCGGTTTCTGCAGCTGTCATTCCTATTGTATCAAGTCCGTCAAAAGCAAAAATTATAGTTGGAAAAGCCGCCATAAGTCCTATAAACCCGTGAGGGAAAAATCCGCTAAAGGAAGCGTCTCCTGTGTGTATGCCGACGGTTGCAGTTTGCCATAAATTCTTAAGCGTCGCTCCGGGAACTAAGCTTGTGTCAAAGAGTAAAATATATGCTCCGGCAAAAATCATCGCGCATATAGCGGCTATCTTTACAATTGAAAAAAGAAATTCGGCTTCGCCATAAGCTTTTACAGTATACAGATTAACTATAGTTATTATTACAAAGAAAAACAACGATGTTTTCCAAGTGGGAATATTGGGAAACCAGTACTGCGTGTACGCCGCGACTGCCGTTAATTCCGCAATACTTATAAGTATATACAAAATTGAGTGGTTCCACCCAGCCAAAAATCCGGAAAAAGAGTCCCAATACTTATAAGCGAAATAGCTGTAAGACCCCGGAGCAGTTTCTTCAGTGTTCATTTTGTTAAGCTGGCGAACCATAAAAAATACTAAAAAACCAGCTATCAAATAACCTAAAAGAACAGACGGACCTGCTGCAAAAATAGCGCTGCCGGCTCCTAAAAATAAGCCTGTTCCTATACTTGCGCCAAGGGCTATAAATTGAATGTGGCGGTTTGTAAGTTTACGTTTAAGTTTGTTTTGTCGCACTTTATAATCCTTATAATACAACAAACAAACCTTGCGCGCTTTCCTTAACAAAATTAAGTTAGTTTGTCGTATATGCTTTTTTTCTTGATATTTTATATCCGATATAAACAGCCAGCAGCCAAATAGGCGCAGCAGCAACTTGTTTAGCCATTCCAAGCGGTGGCACTGTCATCGCCACCATGATAAGAAAATAAAATATCATCGTAATATAATTAGAATACGGATAAAAAGGAGAAGGGAACAACGTCGTATAGTTTTCCGCTTTTTTTTGTTTTTTAAACTTTAAATGCGATATTGTTATCATCCACCAATTAACAATCGCACACACTACCACAAAGCTCATTATTATTTGGAAGGCGTTGAACCAATTAGGAATAAAATAGTTTAACGGTACCACCAAAAACGTAAATAAACTTGAAAGTAAAAGCGATGCCGTAGGAACGCCTCTTTTGTTTGTTTTTGTAAAAACTTGCAGAGCGTTATTTTGTAAAGCAAGACCGTAAAGCATACGGCTGTTGCTGTAAATGCAGCTGTTGTATACAGACAAAGCCGCCGTCAAAATAATGAAGTTTAAAGTCCAAGCGGCGTATTTAAAGCCTATCTTATCAAAAATCATTACAAATGGGCTATCAGTAATTTTTAGGTTGCTCCAATGGTACAAAGACAAAAGAACGACCAAAGAGCCTATATAAAAAACCAATATGCGAAACACCACTTGATTTACGGCTTTAGGGATTGTAACCTTAGGATTTTCTGTTTCTGCGGCAGTTATGCCTACAAGTTCTAGTCCTCCGAAAGAGAAAGTTATTATAGGCACGGCCATTATAAACCCTATAAACCCATGAGAAAAAAATCCGCTAAAGGAAACATCTCCCGCGTGTACGCCGACGGTCGCTGCTTGCCATAAATTTTTAAACGTTGCGCCAATAACTAAACTTGGGTCAAAAAACAAAATGTATCCGCCTGCCAAAATCATTGCGCAAATGGCTGTTATTTTTACTATTGAAAACGCAAACTCCATCTCGCCGTAAATTTTTACCGCCGCAACGTTTACAGCGCTTATAAGGGTAAAAAAGAACAAAGCGGTTTTCCATGTGTCAAGTCCCGGAAACCAATACTGCGCATACGCGGCGACGGCTGTAAGCTCTGCTATGCCTATCATAACATACAGTATCCAGTAGTTCCAGCCAGCCAAAAAGCCGGGGAAATCTCCCCAATATTTGTAAGCAAAATAGCTAAAGGATCCTGCCATAGGTTCTTCAGTGTCCATCTCGCCAAGTTGTCTCATAATGAAGAATGCCATAATCCCGGAAATTAAATAGCCCAATAGGACGGCCGGACCTGCTGCAAAAATAGCGCTTCCCGCGCCCAAAAAAAGCCCGGTGCCTATTGCTCCGCCTAAAGCTATAAACTGTATGTGCCGGTTTGAAAGGTTGCGCTTTAAACTGCTTTCCTGAAATTGACCCATTTTTCCCTACTTAAAATTTTCAATATCACCTTGTATTATAGCAAATTAAAGTATAGAAATCTGTTGCTTAGCGCGCCGCAAACGATGCCCAATACTATTTATTAGAACCGAAGCAATGGACTGCGGCTAAATAAAAAAGAGGCTCCGCCATATGACGGGAGACTCTTGATATTAGTCAACTTATTCAACTTTCACAAATATTTCACAATTTCCTCTACCCCCCCCCCCCCCAGAATAAGTATAATATACGTGCGAAGATTTCGCATATTTCTTGTTTTGCGAGTTTCTTTCTTTTGCTTGCAAAGTCGCATTGTTAGAAGTGATAAACTCAGGAAACTTTTCTCAAAAAGTTTATATTCTGGAGAGCGGCAACACAATTTAGCAACCGCGCTTTCTACTATTATATGAAGTTTCGCGCGGTATAGAGAATATTTTTAAAAAGAAGAGGCGACTTAAAATGTTGAAGAAATTAGCAAGCATGTTGTTAGCGTTGTTGGTTTCAGTAAGCGGTAGAACAGAGTCGCAGGAGCAGTATCTTAGTGAAGATGAGATGAATGTTTTTGAAAAAATAAAGTTAATATTGCAAAGAAAGGGCAAAGCGGATGGAGGGACTTGCAAGGATACTGAGACGGCTTGGGAAAGATTTAAAAGAAAAGCGGATGAGTCAGCAGAGGCGCTTGTTCTTGTTCTGATCGCAAGTATGGCGATTATAGGTAAGCTTGTCCCCGAGTCCCAGCACACCCTAGTGTTCATATTATGGCTCATAGCTGGGCTGACGGTGTTTTGGGAAGGAACAAAGAGCGCTTAGCGATGTTGATTATAGGTATAGCTTATCTATATTTATGGAACTCTGGAAGGAAAAAGATAGCCTTACATAATTGAATCAAATAATCTCTCAATTTACTCTGGTCTATGAATCGCTTGATAAATTGTAATTGGAGCTTGAAACCCAGACATAAAATCAATCCCCTTATTATAAATTTGAAAGAATCCGGAAATTAGACTTGATTTTCGGATCCTTTCTTCTTTGGATTAAAAAATTGTATTTTTTTGTAGCCGCGCCTTTATTAAACGCGGAGCTGAGTTCTGGACATATATATGAAATTTTTGTAAACTCTTTCTTTAATATTTTAGTCCAAAATAACTTAAATCAAAAATAGGACATAAATGTTTTGCTTAAATGTTAAACAATCAAGGGGACAAGCTCTTGTTGAAGCGGCTTTAGTCTCCCCGCTGGTTATACTTTTTCTTTTCGCAATTTTATGGTTTGCGCGCATAATGCTTACGTGGCAACAAATTTCTACGGCTGCTCGTTACGGAGCGGATCTTCTTGCATATACTCATTTCAGCGTAAAATACATAGAAAGCGATATGAAAGATTATCTTTGCGCTGCAAATACAATAGGAAGAACTATTGATCCCAAAAAACTTACCATAAGAATTGAAGCAAACGATTACAAACCTATTAAATATGATTTTGATATTACAAACTTATCAAGTTTTGCAGTTTTAAATCCTGCCAATTTGTTGAACGCGTTGAAAGCTTTTGCTCCGGGACTTAGTAAGAAGTCTTTTGTTGAAATAACTTATGCGTGCAATATTCCAAATATATTGAAAATAATAGGAACAGACAGCATAAAAATAACTGCGCGCGCGTCAGTCTTGTCAGGCGCGGGAAGCGTTGGCGCTTTACAGCGGCAAAAATAAACTTAGGGGGACGGGACGACATGATCAACTTTGGTTGGATTAAGAGAAACAAAGGGCAGGGAATGGTTGAATATATTCTTATTGTGGCGGTTGTTGTGGGGATAGTTTTTATCGCATATAAGGCTTTTGGAAAGAAAATAAAAGGACAGTTTGAAAAAGCTGCTAAAACCGTTCAGTCGGCAGATAAAGCATAGCGTAATGAGAAAATCTATAATAGTTGCTCTTGTTTGCGCGGCGGTTTCCGCCGGATTAGCTTATTTATTTCTGTCTGATTTAGAAATTAAGTACAAAACTATGGCGGAACCTGTGAAAGTTGTTGTTGCATGCCAAAGAATACCGCAAGGCGTTCTGATACAGTCTGACATGCTTGTTGAAAAAATGGTTCCTAAAGAATATATACAACCAAAAGCGTTTCAAGATTTAAGGAATTTATTTACAGAAGACGGTTGCGCAGTTTATATATCTTTGAACACAATTGAAGAAAACGAGCAAATACTTTCCACTAAAGTTTCAAAAACTAATCAAGACACAGGTATAAGCAATTTGATTCCCGAAGGCAAAAAGGCGTTGTCGGTATCATTTGACTGCGAATCGTTGGAGATTGTTACTCCCGGCGGCAGAATAGATATTTTTGCAATAGTTGAATACATTGATAACGGAAAAGAAATGCAAGACGCTGTGTTTTCTGTCGCTCAAAATGTTTTAGTTTTGGCTGTAGGCGGAAATTGTATAGGCAGCGCTAAAAAATCAGAGCAAGACGACGATTCAAACAATTTAAATTCCATAACTGTGGCGGTGTCTGTGGAAGAAATTCAGAGAATTCTTATAGCCTGCCAAAAGGGAAGTTTAAAATATGTAATAAGACCTGTTGGCGACTTAGAAATCTCTAATATAGAACCTTTAAAACTCTCTGCTATAGTAAAAGATATTTCAAAAATATCTCCAAATTACGATAAAAGTTTGAAAACGACAAATCAAAGAGAAATTTTGGAAATAATAAACAGATACGCAAATATGAATAAACAGAAATAAGAGGTTTTGATGTTTACAATAGCGTCAAGTTGCAGTTTATTCCAAAGAGATTTGCTGACTTATGGACTATCTTGCGTAGCGTCAAATAAAAAAGAGTCTTGCGTTGTTCTTGATTTTTCTATACCTGATCCGGATTCTTTTTGGTCTGTATACGGAACCGGAATTAAGTATATTGAAGATATTTTGCCGGTTTTGTCGGGAGTTAATCCTAAGATCTTAAAAGAATATTTATCGCCTATAGGATTGAGATCTGTTCTCGGTTTTAGAGACACAAAATTAAAAGACTCCGATATTGAAAGAATTTTATACTTAATAACAGCTCTTAAAGAAAGCTTTAAATATATTTTTGTTGTTTTGCCAGATGAAATAAGCGCAAATCTTTTAAGAATTGTTCAAGAATCCAAGTGTGTTTTGTTTCCTTATACTACCGACGCAATATCTGTAAAAAACGTAACTTTTATTTTAAGAGAGTATTCTTGCGAGGTTTATGAAACAAATTTTGCAGCTTTAAGGCTTGACGCTGGGTATGGGCTTAATTTCTATAATATTTTACGCGAGTCAAAAATTTTAAGATACGGTATTGAGGCAGAATTTAACTATCGCGTTCAAGAGCAAATTCTATCCCCGCAGTTCTCTTACAAAGACAAATCAAATCGTTACGTTTTAGCTTTAAACAAGACCTTGAACATTTTTGATAATTTGCAACGAGTAAGGGTTAATGGAGTATCTTCAAGTAAGTATTATCAAAATGAAAATGCTTACGGCGAACTGCGAGACGATATTCATAAGTCGCTTGTTGAAGAGATGAAGGAATATGTTGCTGAAAACGACGGCAACAAACTAAAACAATTGGCAAAAAGCAAGATAAGTGAAATTTTGTCTAAAAGAAATCTTGTTTTGCCAATAGATATTTCAGACAAACTTTACAAAGAGCTTTGCAATGATGTCGCGGGACTTGGGGTATTGGAAGATTTCATAGAAGATTCTTCTGTTAGCGAGATAATGGTTAACGGATATAAAAATATATATATTGAAAGGAACGGAAAAATAATAATGACTGGAATTTCGTTTCCCAATGAAGAGCGATTGAAAACGGTTATAGACAGAATAGTTTCTAAAGTAGGCAGGCATATTGACGAATCTTCGCCTATAGTTGACGCAAGACTTAAAGACGGTTCGCGCGTTAATGCCGTTATAAAACCCGTATCATTGGACGGTTCTGCGGTCACAATAAGGAAGTTTTTAAAAAATAAACTTTCAATTGAATCTTTGGTTTCTGCAGGCAGTCTGAATGAAGCCATGCTTGAATTTTTAAAAACTGTCGTTTTGTTGAAGAGAAATATTATTATTTCAGGGGGCACTGGCACGGGTAAAACAACGCTTTTAAACGCCGTGTCGTCCTTTATTCCTAAAGAAGAGAGAATTGTTACTATTGAAGATTCGGCGGAACTTCAACTCCAGCAGGAGCATGTCGTAAGACTTGAAAGCAGACCAAAATCAACGGAAGGAACAGGCGAGATTAACATAAGAAGGTTGGTAGTAAACGCTTTAAGAATGCGGCCTGACAGGATAATTGTTGGAGAATGTCGTTCCGGCGAAGCGCTTGATATGATTCAAGCGATGTCTACAGGGCATGAAGGCAGTCTTACGACATTACATGCCAATTCTCCTTACGATGCTATTTCAAGACTTACGACTATGGCGTTGATGTCGGGTATGGCTTTGCCTGAGAAGTCTATTGTTTCTCAAATAGCGTCTGCAATAAATATTATAGTGCAGCTTGCTCGTTATACCGACGGCTCAAGAAAAATATCTTCAATATCAGTAATAAATAAAACTAACGATGAGCGATTGTACGAGATTAAACCTGTTTTTCAATTTGATTTAAAAAGTTTTAACGACGGCATTCAAAAAGGAGAATTTAATTTTACTGGCTATATCCCAGATTTTATACGAAACGCGTTTCAAAAAGGTATAAATGTAAATACTGGAATATTTAAATGATGAAAATACTTTTTCTTTTTTCTTTCTCATTGGTTGTATTTTGCTTTATGTATTTTCTTATAAACAAATTGAAATTTAAAATAAATAGAAAAAGGTCTTTTGATTTAAAGAAACTTTCGCAAAATAAGAAAAGATTTTTTGTTTCTTTTATTATTTTTTTCATTTCTGCAATATTTTTTCATAATATTGTCTTTGCGTTGATTTTGAGCGTTTTATATTGTTATTTTGACTGGTACGCTCAGGATAAAAAAATGCGAAAAAAAGTTGCTTTGATAGACAAACAGGTTATGGAAGCTTTAAACATTATAAAAAATGCCGTTAGAGCGGGGCAATCTTTACAAAATTCCATGGTTACGGCTAAGAACGAACTAAAATATCCTATAAAAAGCGAATTTGAAAAGATATCGGAAAAGTTGGCTTTTGTAGTGAGTTTTGACAAAGTTTTAGAAGAAGCTTCTAAAACCGCGATAAGTAAAGAATTTAAACTTATGATAGACGTTATCAGAGTATCAAAAGACTCAGGGGCAAGTTTAAGCGATATTTTTGACAGAATATCCGACTCTGCGTTTCAAAGAATTAACGTCCGTTCAAAAATAACAGCTTTAACAGCTCAAGGAAGAATGTCTGGAAATTTGGTAAGCGTTATCCCTTTTGTAATTATATTTATGATGTATATAATTGAACCTGAAATGATGGAATGTTTGTTTGTTACTTTGACCGGCAATATTTTACTTCTCATAGTTGTTGTTATGGTTATTACAGGTTCGTTTGTAATAAGGAAGATGACGGAGATTGATTTCTGATGATAACATTATTATGTTTTTTTTGGTTTTCCTCCGTATTTTTTGCGGTTTATTACATAGTTCCAAATGTAAAGAGAGTAGATCTTGCAAGTAAGGTTAAAAATGCCGTAGAAAAAAAGAAATCAGGAAATTTTGTAATAACTTACTTCTTTATTGCGCTTGAGAAAGCAGCTTGTTTAGCAGAAAAAATTAAATATAAGAAGTTTGTTTCTTTTATTGAAAAAGACTATGCAATTTTAAAATTGCTCGGCAAAAAATATGGAAATATAACTCCATATAAATTTTTTGCAATACAAATATTTGCTATGTTTGCAGGAATGCTATTTACCGCGCTTTTTGTAAGTTTGCATATAATAGTTGTTCTTTCCGTTGGATTATTGTGCTTTTACTTGCCTGTTTTAAAGATTAAAGAAGAATTGAAAAAGAGAAAAGAATCTATACTTAAGCAATTGCCTGAAATGGCGGATTTGTTTTCGGTTATGCTTGCCGCAGGGCTTGATTTTTACGCCGCGGCCGGAAAAGTCGTTATGATAATGTCGGGATCTTTGATCGACGAGCTGAAAAATGCTTTGGCAAAAATCTCTTTAGGTTATGATAAAAAAGCTGCTTTTAAGGAAATGGCTGAAAACACAGGCGTTGAGCAAGTATATTCTTTTGTAAGCGCTATAAATATGGCTTTAGAATCAGGCGTAGAAATGTCCGATACTTTAAAAAGAATATCTTGCGCGTTGCGAAATGAAAGGTTTGCTTATGCGCAAAAAAAAACTCAAGAAGCTCCTGTAAAGATGCTTATTCCATTAGCGTTGTTAATCTTCCCGACAATTTTTATAGTTATATTTGGACCGATTGCTATAAGCTTTATTAAAAATGGATTCTAGCCTAGCTTCCTTTTGGATTTGTTTTTCAAAAAGTTTACGCATTTTTTTAACGATTATAATTTTGATAGATGAGCTTTGGCAGAATGTCGGATATTGTTGAAAGTACAAAAAATTAATTCTCTGTTATTTTAATTACAGTTCCGACAATCTTACTGTCTTTGTTTATAGAAACTGCAGAAATTTTATAACTTCCCGATGATCTTATAACTTTGGTTCCGGGGGTTTCGTTTGCTTTTATCGCAAGCTTAACTATATTTGGATCTTTTACAGCTTCAAGTATATGCCGTTTGTTTTTCGCAAGATTGTTTTTAATTATTTTTCCTGTAGAATCGCGGCAATACGCAACCTCGCTCGACGAAGTTAATATTATAAAAGCTAAACTATCATTAATTGACGTCGCGTATGAATATTCAATAATTTTAATCAGGCTTTCGTTGTCTTCTTCAAGTTTTTCTATTTTCTTTGAGATTTTATCTCTTTCTGTTGTAAAAATATCAGTTATTTCGTTGTATTTTTCGTCTTTTGCATTTTCCGACTTGTTTTCTAGGCTATTTTTTATTCTGTTAAAAGGGGAAAGTATAAGAAGTTTTGAAAGAAAGCAAAGAATGATAATAATAAGCGTCGTTACGGCTGAAGCTATAGAGTAATACTTTATTTGCCAATATTTGGCGATTTCTTTGCTTTTTTGAACAGAAACTATACACAGCAAAGTATAATTGTTTGATATTGGTTCTGACAAAAGAAAAAAATTGTCATCTGGCATTTTCTGAACAATTTCTTTTTTCTGCGTTACGGCTTCATTGTAAATTTGGGCATGTTTTTCAGTATTCCATTCATTTGTGTTATTGTGTATAATCACTCTGCTATTTTTATCTAGTATAAAACAAGATGTTACATTGGAAGCATTCGCTAGGTATTCAATATTTGAAATAAGACTTATATCGTCGGAGTTTTGAATTGCTTTGTTTAAATGCGGAATTGCCGCTGTAAGCGCGGTTTGAGTTTTTTCCAATATAAGATTTTGCAAATCTTTTGCTTTGTCTTTTGAAAGCAAATTTACTATCGGATAGAAAATTCCGCATATGAATAGAAGAGTAAAGAAAGACAAAAATATTATATTCTTCTTCATAGATAAATTATACAATATTTTTTTGTTACAAAGAGCTTGCCTTTTGAGTAAGCGCGGTCTGCGTTCAAAAACTATTACTTAACATCTTTGCAGCGTTGTCTAAACGTAAGATTTACGATGGAGCGACTAATGGAAAGAGTAAAGTTGAATATAAGGGTAATTAATGCAGAAAGTTTTTGTCAAAGATTTGTCGGATTTATGTTTAAGAAAGACGCTGAGTATGCATTGCTATTTAAAAATTGTAAATCAATACATACATTTTTTATGCGTTTTGATTTAGATATTATTTATTTGGATAAATACAACAAAGTTGTAAAGGTTATAAAACAATTAAAACCTTTCAAAATAGCCCTGCCTCTAAAGAATGCAGTTTCAATTCTTGAAATACCTTCAAACATCATAGAGAATATAGATTCTGTAATTGTAAGGAAATTGATTGATTTTTAAATAAAAATTGAAAATCTTTCTTTTTGACTGTATTATTAAAAAATGATACAATCCTTGAGGCGAAAAACCTTGAAATTTAAAACAAATATACAATCAGAGGAAAGCGCGGCAAATGGAAAAAAAAGAACGAGATCAGAATGCAACGCCTATTGAACAAATAATTCAACGGAGAAAACAAAAAGCAAAAGACTTTACGGCGGCTGGAATAAATCCTTATCCCGCAAAGTATTTTTTGGATAAAAATAACGCTGAGATACAAAAAGAGTTTGCATCTCTTGAAAGAGAACAAATCTCAGATGTAAAGGTTAAAGCCGCGGGAAGAGTAATGACTTACAGAAACATGGGTAAAGCGGCTTTTCTTGATATAAGAGACGGATATTGTAAAATTCAGATATACGTAAGAGCAGATAAAGTTGGGGCGGAAGAATATAAACTTTTCAAAAATATGGTCGACGCATCTGACTTTATTGCCGTTGAAGGCATTCCTTTTAAAACAAAAACAAATGAACTCAGCATAATGGTAGAGACGTGGATGATGCTCGCTAAGGCATTTAGACCTCTCCCAGAGAAGTGGCATGGTCTTAAAGATACGGAGACAAGATACAGACAAAGATATTTGGATTTAATAGCCAACGGCGAAGTTAAAGATGTTTTTGTGAAGAGAAGCATGGTTATTTCTGCTATAAGGCATAACCTCCAAGAATTAGGTTTTATAGAAGTGGAGACTCCAATTTTGCAGTCTTTGGCAGGCGGAGCTAACGCAAGACCTTTTATAACCCGCCACAATGCTTTGAATATAGATTTGTTTTTGAGAATTGCGCCGGAACTCTTCTTGAAGCGTTTAGTTGTCGGCGGTATGGACAGAGTTTTTGAAATAGGCAGAAACTTTAGAAACGAAGGCGTTGATAAAGACCACAATCCTGAATTTACGATGATGGAGCTTTATCAGGCGTACGCCGATTACAATGATATGATGGATTTGACCGAGACATTAATTAAATCCGCCGCTAAAAAAGTAAACCCTGAACTAAAGCTGGAATTTAGAAGAGCAAAGATGTTTGATTTGATAAAAGAATATACCGGGCTTGATTTACTTCCATATGTTGAAAGCGGAAAAATGTTTGAGCAGGTTAAACATTTGAATCTTGATTTGCCTAAGGACGCTACAGACAAAAAGATTTTAGATCGAGTTTTTGACGAAAGAGTTATGCCTAATTTAAAGAATCCTACTTTTGTTATGGACTATCCTGCCGTATATTCGCCGCTTTCAAAGGTCAAATTTGATCAACCAGAAATAGCCGAACGTTTTGAGCTTTACATAAACGGAATGGAAATAGGAAATGCATATTCTGAGCTTAACGACCCTGAATTGCAGAAAATTAGATTTGCCCAACAGATGGAAGCCAAAAAGAAAGGCGACGATGAAGGTATGCCTTATGACGAAGATTTTATTTTTGCGCTTGAACAGGGGATGCCTCCAACAGGCGGTTTAGGCATAGGCATAGACAGACTTGTTATGGCGTTGACAGGCGTGGAATCCATAAGGGAAGTGATAACTTTTCCAGCTATGAGACCTGGGTAAATTGCGTGAATGCAATGTCTGTTGAGTTTTTTATAGCGGTAAGATACCTAATGGCTAGGAGAAAAGCTTTTTTCTCTTTGCTCGTCGCTCTTATTGTCGTAGGCGGCACAACTTTGGGCGTTGCCGCTCTTGTTATAACCCTTGCGGTTATGAGCGGTTTTCAAAGCGATATAAGAAGTAAAATCTTAGGAATACAGCCGCACATTCTTGTAACAAAAGCCGACGGCGAATCTTTTAACGATTACGTTTCTATGGAAGATAAAATAAAAAGTAATAAAAATGTCGCAAGCGTTTCTCCATTTATATACAAGCAAGGCGTTGTAAAAGGCGTTGACTCCGCCTCTACGTCGGGCATAATAATAAAAGCCATAGATTATGCCGAAGAAAATAAAATTTTAAATATTTCAAAACAGATTATTGTTTCAGATGTTAAGTTTAACGGCGAAATTATTGGCGGGAGATCGATAATATTGGGTTGCGAGTTGGCTAAAAGCGTTTCTGCAGATGCCGGCGACGAAGTTGTTTTGATGTTTCCGACTAGCTTTGGAAGTATTCCCAAAATGTATAAATTTAATGTTTCAGCAATAATACAGTCGGGCATGTATGATTTTGATTCCTCTTTGGGTTTTATAGATTTAAAAGAAGGGCAAAGTTTGTTTTTAATGTCTGATTCTATTACGGGTCTTGACATACATACGACTAATTTTGAAAAAGCGTCTGCGACTGCCGCCGATCTTCAAAAAGACTTGTCTTACCCTTACAAAGCAAAAGCATGGCTTGATATGAATAGAAATCTTTTTTCGGCTTTGAAGCTTGAAAAAATAATGATGTTTCTTATTTTGGGGCTTATAATAATTGTCGCCGCGTTTAACATTATTTCAAATCTTTTGCTTTTAAGCGTTCAGAAGTCAAAGGAAATAGGAATAATGTCCGCCATGGGATTTTCAAATTATTCTGTTTCAAAGATATTTTTTTACGAAGGGCTTATTGTTGGCTCGGTAGGAACGGTATTTGGGATAATTTTTGGTCTTTCAGTAAGTTTGGGATTAAAATATCTTGATATATTTAAACTTCCTAAAGGCGTTTATTACGTTGATAAACTTCCTGTTTTTATAGCCCCTTTAGATGTAGCGTTTGTGGCTGTAAGCGCTTTTTTTATTTCCGCGTTGGCTGGATTGTACCCGGCGTATCAGGTTTCAAAATTGAATCCGCTTGAAGCCATAAGATACGGTTAAAGACGTTTAATCGGAATGAACTATGAACATAAAAGCCGAAGGTTTGAATAAGAATTATTGTAAAAAAGACTCTTCCGTCGTGAATGTATTAAAAAACATAAATTTGGACATAACGACTGGTCAAAAAGTAGCTCTAACTGGTCCCTCTGGCGCTGGTAAAAGTACGCTTATACATATTTTGGGATTGATGGACAGGCCGTCGTCGGGTAAAGTGTACATAGACGGAATTGATTGTTTTGCCAAAAACGACAAATATTTGCGCAATACAAGAAAAAAGAGCATAGGGTTTGTTTTTCAATTCCACTATCTTATGCCTGATTTTACAGTTTTTGAAAATATTCTTATTCCCGTTTGGAAAGATAAAGATTTAAAATTGGAACAAGCGCGCGAGCTTTTGAAAAAAGCCGGACTTTTTCACAGAAAAGATCATTATCCTTCAGAGCTTTCCGGTGGAGAACAGCAAAGAGCGGCTGTTATAAGAGCTTTAATAAATAACCCCGGCGTAATTTTTGCGGACGAGCCTACCGGTAATTTGGACAGGCGCGCAGGACTTGAAATAGAAAGCTTGTTGTTTGCCTCTGCGGCTGATATAGGCGCTACTCTGGTTCTTGTATCCCACGATGAAAATCTTGCCGAAAAAACGGATAAAATAATTAGGATTGTTGACGGCTGCGTATTGCAAGCATAATTCGTATTTCGCATATATGGAGAACGGACAGATGAAAATTTTTCTTGACGGGAAATTAGTTGAAAAGGAAGATGCGAAAGTTTCCGTGTTTGACCACGGCTTTCTTTACGGCGATGGTATTTTTGAAGGTATAAGAGCTTATAACGATAGAATTTTTAGATTGAAAGAGCATTTGGAAAGACTTTGGGCTTCGGCTAAAGCCGTCAATTTAGAAATTCCGATGCATAAAAAAGAAATGGAAAAGGCTTTAATAAAAACCATTTTAGCAAATAAGCTTAACGACGCGTATATAAGGCTTATCGTTACAAGGGGTCGCGGCGATTTAGGTCTTGATCCAAGGAATTGCGCAAACCCGCCTTCTGTGGTAATAATAACGGATCAGATTAAAATGTATCCTGAAGAATTCTATGAAAAAGGTATGGAAGTCGTAACGGTTTCTACCAGAAGAATAAGGCAAGATTCTTTAAGCCCAAATATCAAATCGCTTAACTATTTGAATAATATTCTTGCGAAAATGCAGGCTGTAAAAAGCGGCGTAGATGAGGCTATTATGTTAAACGCCGAAGGATATGTCGCGGAATGTACCGGCGACAATATATTTATAGTAAAAAACGGCGTTCTGTATACTCCGGACGGTTCTGAAGGCGCGTTGATAGGCATAACTAGAGACGCAGTTATAGAGCTTGCAAAAAACAAATCAAAATTTCCTGTGAAAGAAGGACGCTTAAGCTTGTACGAGGTTTACACTGCCGATGAATGTTTTTTAACGGGGACTGCCGCCGAAATAGTTCCGGTTGTTGCCGTTGATTCAAGAGTTATTGCCGACGGAACGCCCGGCAAAATAACAGCTAAGCTTATAAAAGAGTTTAAAGCGTTAGTTCGTTCGTCAGGTACGCCCGTTAAATAGTTTTATTTATAGTCGGCAGAGATTTGTTTAATTAATATTAAATTATTTCTCCGCCGAAAAAACTTTATAAGTTCTAAGGCGCGTATGCGAAAGGTTATAATATTTTTTATTGTCTTAGTTTTGCCGATCGCCGTATACCGCGCAAGGGGATGTCTTTTAGTTCCTTACTTGCAAAAATATGTAAGCGACAAAACCGGACGCAACGTATCTATCGGTAATTTTTCCTTATATCCGTTTAAATTAGCTTTTAAAAACATTGATGTGGACGGTTTCATAAAAATCCGAAAGATTACATTTAAATTAAATCTGTTTAAACTTCTGTTTAATATATTCTCGCCTATAGGAACTATAAGGCAAATTGAAGTCTCTAACCTTGAAATTGATCTAAAAGAAAACCAAACTGTTTCTAATTTAAAATCAGGAGAAAAGAAAGCTATTTTAAAACTTCCAGAAATGGAAGTCGACGTTTACATCAATGAAGTTCTAATTAAACAAGAAACAGAATTTTTCAATATAACAGACGCTCATGTCTATGTCGATACAAATACGATAAAGTTAGATTCAGTTTTACACGCGGCGGGCAACGACATTAAACTTGAAGCTTTATTGAAACAAAAAGAAGGCTATCTTTTTGACGGAACAGTTCTTCTTACGTCTAAAAATAAGATTAATATGTTTATAACTTTCGAAGGGGTCGTTGATTTAGTATCCTTTAATTCCGATTGGAATATGGCTATTGTAAAGTTAGATTACGGAGGTTTTGATTTTGGCGGAGCTTCGGGGTCTTTATTAAAAAATGAAAAAGGCGTTGATATTAAAGTCGCTGGTAGTTTCGGAAAATTTGAAATAAACGGTTTGCTTAGCGATGCAATAAATGCATCGGCGTTTATTGATATTTCTCAAACAAGCAAATCTGTATCCGGCAAACTTAACATGAATTTTAAAAAACGAAAAGCCTTAAAAGAATTAAATCTCAAGGCTTCAAAATTAAACGCTTTTAATTTTAGCATAGGAAGTTTTGAGTTATTAAGCGGTAAAAATAATAACGGCGCGTATAAAATTGTTTGCGACTACGGTTTGAGAAGACGGTTGGAAGCCGTTTATTTACAAGGAGGAGATTATGAAGGCAATTTAATTATAAGAGATAAAAAAGTAGGATATGTAAAAGGAAATATCAAGACGGGAACAATTACTGTTGACGCTAAAAATATCAATGTAACCGATATGCCCGTAATTCCTATTGCGTTAGAAAACGTTGATGGAAGAGTAAATATTTCTGGCAATATAAATGAAGTTTCAGGCAAGATAGATTTCTCTTTTATATCCGATATGAGAAAGGTTGGCGCCAAAGGAACTATAATACGCAATAAAGATAAATATACTTTTGATTTTTATAAATCTGATGATTCAGTTTTGTTAAAACACGTCGTTTCATGCGGCGATATAATATCTACAGATTTTAAATTTAAAGAAATTAATATTTTAAACGTTTTACGCATTATAGGGCGTTCAGAAATAGATATTTCAGGAACGGCAGGAGGCAATATAAAATATGAAAAAGATGTTGGTATAAAACTTGATCTTAGAGTTTTTGACGGAACATTTTACGGGAATGATTTTAAGGAATTTGAAGTAAAAGGAGAAGCGGATTTAAATAAACTAGAGATTGAACGTTTTGTTATCAAAAATGCTTCAAATACCGCTATAGCCGATATAAAAGGACTGGCGGGTTTTACAAATGAAAAGCCCGAGTCTTCTCTGTATATTGACTTAAAAGATATTATCGTACGAGGCGTTAAAATGGACGGTCATAGCGAGTTTCATGGTTATTTAAGCGATGGAAAATTGGTAAAAGGCGCGCTAAAGAGTATTGGAGCAAAGATAGGCGGCGTTTCTTTGGGAAGCATGGAAGCTGATGTAAATATTTCAACAAGAAAATTTGAGTTGTCAAATTTAAAATCTGATAATGGATTGAAAGCGACGCTATCGGCAAATTTTAAAAGAAGCAAGATAACTGGCGTTATTGATTTTAAAAATACGAATATAGAAGGAGTTTATCCTGGAGTCGTTGGTCTTTTAGATGCTTCTGTAAAATTTTCAGGCAAATTAAATAATCCTTATATTGAAGTTTTTTGTTTGTTAAAAAACGGCGCGTATTTATCTCAACTCTTTTCTTTATCGTCTGCAATTTCTTATAAAGATGGAATCGCGAACATAAGCAAAGCGGATATTGTCTCCGGTAAGGCTAAAGTCTCTCTCAAGGGAGAATATTCAAGGGTAGGACGTCTGCAAATAAGCGTAAATAATTTAAACGAGAACATTATAAATGTATTTGCAGGAGTTACATTGCCCTTTAAGGGCGAACTTTTCGGGGAAGGAGAAATTCGCTTTTCTGATAAAAAACCAGAACTTAAGATACTTCTAAAGACTAAAGATGCTTATGTAAGTTCTTTAAAATTAAAAGATCTTAAAACTAAAATTGAAATTGTCGATAAAAACGTTACGATAAAGTCCGCTTCCGCGAAGATATCCAATAGCGAAATAAGGGTTGATAATGGTTTTTGCGATTTAAATAACAATAAATATTTTTTGGATTTGTTTTTGCTAAATATTCATGCCGGACCGGCGGATTTATTTGGAAACGTTAAACTGTCTGGCGATATAGCAAAAGAGAGCGGGATTTCTATATTTAATGGCGTTGTTGATTTAAATAATTTGTGGCTGAATAAATATAAATTAAAGTATTATCTTTTTAATTATTCCTTTAAAGACGGCAGATTGAAACTTTTTCAAAAACCAACTAGCGAAAATAATGATTTTGACTTATCCGGCGAAATTATTTTTGGCAATACTTTGTCAGTGAGGAAATTAAATATTGTAAAAAAGTCGTCATATTTTGATATGTCTGGAGATTTTTCAAAAGATCGCATAAATCTTGAAGCGGCGGGTTTTAACATTGATTGGATATTTATGGCAAATCTTTTTGACATACATGGGGAATTAGAAGGCGGCGCCGATATCTATATTAAACTTAAAGGCGAACTGAGCGATCTTGAAGGCAGCATGTCGGTTACTTCAACAAATGGGAATTTGATGAATGTTCCGTTTGATAAATTGAGCGTTTATATGGATTTTTATGACGGCCGCGCTTACATAAAAGAGGCGTCTGTTGCAAAAAGAAACGGTATAAATATTGATGTAAGAGGTAGTTTCCCTATTCGTTTTGGCGAAAAAACCGCTAAAAAGTTTGTAGATATTGCCTATAAAGTTGAAGATAGTAAACTTAGCATCTTAAATTATCTTTCAGGCGGGTTCTTAAACCCTTTAAATGGTAGATTATTATTGAAAGGTCATATAGGCGGAAGTTATAAAAATTTAAAAAGCAATGGCGCGCTTTCAGTTTACAACGGAATGTTTAAGGCTAATGATTACCTTGATAAGATAAAAAATGCGTCGGTTGAAATATCTCTTACTGACAATTTAATTAAAATTAATAAGTTTACTTTTAATTCAGGAGCAGGCAAAGTAAATATTGCGGGGCGAATAAAGCTTGAGAATTTTATTATAAATAATTTTGACATTAGAGCTGTTACCGAGGGAAAACGAGGAATTCCTATATCCGTACCCCAGTTGCCTGTTTCAAAATTTATGGGTTCAAAATCTGTATTGAAAGATTATTCGTCGGGCGAACCTTTGTTTGATATTAAAATTTCCGGAACTTTGGAAAAACCTTTGATTTCTGGTCATATTGTTTTGGAAAAGACAAGGTTCGCTTTTCCAGGGGAAAAAAATAACGAAAGAACCAATTTTTTGCTTCCAGCAAGCGCTGAGTTTGACTTGAATTTGCGTACCGGCGTCAATACAAAATTTGAAAAATCAATGGTTTCTGCGTTGATAAACGGAACTTTGCATATAAATGGCAGCCTTAATAATTTAAAAGCTAAAGGAATTATTGAAGTAACAAGCGGCAGATTGGATTGTTTTGGAATAGGTTTTGATATAGTGAGTTCCAAAATAGAAATAATTGACGACAATCAAATTTATGTAACTGCGGAAGGGGAAACTGATGTCCCTTCAAAAACAGGCGGCGAACCTGAGACTATAAAATTATTTGTCAAAAGGTGTAAACTATCTGAACTTTCGACGAGCGATGCAATAAGCTTTAGCTCAAAAGACGATCCAAATATGGATTCTCAAAAAGCCTTGGCTAAAGCTGCGGGTATGGACCAAGATAAAGAAACAAACTCTTCTGCATTTGAAATGTCGCCTGGTTTTATAGCGAAGCAACGGATATTAAGGCTTTTTGATCAGAACTTTTCAACTCCTCTGACAAGGTCGTTGTTGCGTAAAGTCGGCGTTGCGGATAGTTTTAGGATTTCTTATATCAACACAAACGATACTGTTTCTGAAGACGAAACCATGGGTCTTGCTAATTTGTTGTCTGGGACAAGGTATACGATGGAGAAGAACATAAGTAAAGACATTTTATTAGGATACAACTTAACTTTTGATGAATTTAATAAAAAACTTGACTTGCGACATAGCGTGGAATTGCGTTATAGATTAGCGCCGAATTTGTTTTTGAAAGGAAGTTACGAGTTTAACGATGAAGAAGGTTCTAGAGAACCGGAGAAATCAATAATGCTTCAATATCAATTTAGATTCGGACCGTCAAAAAAACATAAAAATCAACGGGAGAAATCAAAATGAAAGTTAAGATAAAAACTATGATAGAAAATCCTTCTTAAAAGAGTTTGAAAATTTTGCCGTTAAAGGCAACGCTATTGACATGTCCGTCGGTATTATCATAGGAGCGGCTTTCGGAAAAATAGTCGATTGTTTGGTAAAAGATATAATAATGCCGCCGATATGCTTGCTTTTAGGGGACTTTGATTTTACCAATCTCTTTATAGTTTTGAAGGAAGGGAAAACTTTAAAAGAGCCTTATGAAACGTTTGCCGCAGCTCGATGCGTAGGAGCTGTAACTATTAATATAGGATTGTTTTTAATGTTTTGATTTCGTTTGTAATAATAGCGTTTTGCGTATTTATTATGATAAAGTTTATAACTAAGCTCAAGCGGAAGACTGATCCGGATCAGGTTAATACAAAAGAATGTCCTTTTTGTTGTTTACAATACCCGTTAGGGCTGTAAAATGTCCGGACTGTACGGCGGATTTGAATAGTCAAAAATGATAATAAGAAAAAGTATTTTTGTTTTAATAATTTTGTTGATATGTGTTTTTTTTATATACGCTAAAGAATATTCGCGCATAGTTTCGCTTGCGCCTTCTGTTACAAGAAGCCTTTACGAATTAGGAGCGGAATCCTGTGTTAAAGGCATAAGCGTTTTTTGTCCTAAAGAGTCTATAAAGAAAGAGATTATAGGGACGCTTTTAGAGACTAATATAGAGAAAATAGCTTACATAAAACCAGACTTGATTATAGCTTCTAAAGACGGAAACATTAGAGCCGCTGTTGATAAATTGCAGAGGTTGGGCTTTGAAGCGTACGTAATGGAAAAGTCTGGAAGTTTTAAAGAAATATGCTCCAACTATTATGATTTAGCTGAAAAGATTAACAAAGTAAAGGAAGCCGCCAGTATAATAAGCAAGGCTAAGGTTTACGTTGATGAGCTGCGCGTTAAGTTAAGCAAAGGCGGATCTTTAAGAGTATTTTGGGAAATAGGCAATAATCCTTTGTATACGGCAGGCGGCGAAAGTTTTGCCAATGACTATAATTTTTACAGCAATACGGTAAATGCGTACGGCGACATAAATAAAAATTATTTTCAAGTTGTTAGAGAAGATGTTATGAATCGCAACCCGGATATTATAGTATTGGTTAATTTAGGAGACGTCGCTAAAGAAGAATTATCTTTTTGGCGTAAATACAAAATGTTAAATGCCGTTAAAAATAATAGGATTTTTATAATTGACTCAGAGGATATGTTTACTCCTACGCCTTTAACGTTTGCTGAAAACTTATCGTTGTTAGTGAAAATTGCGTATGGAGATGTTTTTGATGGTAAATAGAAGAGCGTTGTTTATTTATGCCGCAATGCTGACGCTATTGTTTTTGGCGTTCTTGTTTTCTCTAACATACAGTTTGAATGGAATATCTTTTGTTGACGCGTTAAATGCGCTTTTTAACGTTGGAGATGAAAACATAATAACAATAATTAAACTTATACGTTTCAAAAGAATAATAATGGTTTGCGTTACGGGAGCGGTTCTTGGCGGAAGCGGTTGCGTTTTTCAGGCAATACTTAAGAATCCTTTGGCGGATCCTTTTACTCTAGGTATTTCAGGAGGGGCGATTTTAGGAGCTTCCATAGCTTTTATTTCAGGGTTAGCGGCGACTGTAAGTTTTTTTACGCCTTTGTTTGCTTTTGCTGGAGCTGTGCTTTCGGTTTTTACAGTATATGTATTTGGTTTTAAAGGGAAATTTAATTCAAATATCATGATTTTATCTGGTGTTGTTGTAAGCTATGCGTTTTCTTCTCTTGTAATGCTTATGTTTTCCTTGTCTCAATCTACAGGCGTTCAACAATCATTTATGTGGCTTATGGGTAATTTTTCAACATTTGACGAAAGACTCGCGCCATTTGTGATAATTGTTGCAGCGGTTGGGCTGACTATATTATTTTTATCGGGCAATATTATTGACGGCATATCTTTGGGGCGTGAAAAAGCCGAGACTTTAGGAAACAATGTTGAAAAGAACATAAAAATTGTATTTTTTATAACGTCTTTAATTATTGCTGCTGTTGTGTCAGTTTGCGGCGTAATAGGCTTTGTGGGATTAATGATTCCTCATATTATGAGGATATTTGTCGGGTCAAAAGCGATGCTTTTAATACCTGCATCGGTTATAGGCGGAGCGCTCTTTTTGCTGCTTTGCGATACCTTAAGTAAAATTATATTTGCGCCTGTTGTAATACCTGCGGGAATTATTACAAGCGTTCTTGGCGGAGCTTTTTTTATTTTTTTATTAGTAAAAGCTAAAAAGAGCGGCGTATGATACAAATTAAAAATATTTATGCAGGCTATTTTGGGCGCGAAGTTTTAAAAAATGTCTCTTTTGATGTGGAACGAAAAGATTTTTTTGGGATAATAGGCAAAAATGGAGCGGGGAAAAGCACTTTATTGAAAATTTTTAGCAATCTATTGAAATCTTATAAAGGGAACGCGCTTATAGACAATAAAAATTTGGAATCTTTTAAGTCAAAAGAACTTGCAAAAAGATTATCATTTTTGCCTCAATATTCGGACATGAGTATGCCGTTTAGCGTGGTTGAGTTTATTATGTTTGCTAGATTTCCTTACATGAATATGTTCAAATTCCCGTCAAAAAGCGATTATAAAGCTATAGAGAGAGTTATGGGGTTTTTGAACATAACTAATTTGTCAGAGAGGAAAATAACGGAATTATCAGGAGGGGAAAAACAAAAAGTTTTAATAGCTCAAGTTTTGGCTCAGGAAACAGATATAATAATTTTTGACGAGCCTACCGCGCGCTTAGACATAGGCAGCCAGAACAATATTTTAAAACTGCTTAGGGATTTAAACGAAAAACATAATAAAACTATAATACTTACAATTCACGATTTAAATGCTGCGGGAGAATTTTGTAATAAACTATTGCTTTTGGAAAATGGTTCCATATGCCGATGCGGAACCCCTGAAGAAGTCTTAAACTGCAAAGACATAGAAAGAGTATATAAAACCGTCGTTGTAGTAAAAACAAATCCAATTTCCAACAGACCTTATGTTATTCCGGTAAGCGGATAGAGCAAAATTTATAAAAAAGCATCCTTATAGAAGTTAGTGAAATTACAATTGCATAAGTTATTAATATTTTGTATCATTATTATGCGATTGCGTTAAAAGACGATATGTTCTGCAAATAAATATACAAGGATAATCTCGTGAACTTCTCTATAAGGCAATCTTTGCAATCGTCTTTCCATGTTTTTTGCCAAAACATTTTTAAAGTTGTTCTTTTGTCGGCGGTGTCTTTTTTATTCCTTACTTTAATTCAAGTTGCGTCGTCGTTTATAACAGTAACGGGCTTTAAAGCTTTTTCCGTCGCTCAATTCTCGTCAGTTCCTCCTGTATCAAAAGGCGTTCTTTTTCTTTTCATTTTGTTTAGAGACGCGTTGTTTGCGCTACAGGCGTTGGTATTGTTATTTTTAACAAATGCTTTTTTGCCTGCGTTTAAAGGGCGAAAAGTTGAATTAAAAAACTATTTCCCGGGTTTTAAAAAATCATGTTTATTTGTTATAGGCGTAGCTTTGCTTCTTGTCATACCTACGATATTTTCCGTCTGGGCTACATTTATCCCCGAAGCTCTTCAGTTAACTCTTTCATCTATAACTGCAGTTCTTTCCATTATGTTGTTTAGATATTTCTTTTTCTATATTGAGTTGTTGGCTGGATGTTCTCTTTTTACGTCGCTTAAAAGCAGCGCGATGGCTACAAAAGGCAATTTTTTCGGAGTAGCGGGTGTGATTGTTGCGACGATACTTATAAATTTGTTCGTTCTGTTCTCGGTAAATTTCTTTGGAATTATAATGAGCGTATTCATATTGTTTACTTTGCCTATGACGGCGTTTATTTTTGCAAATGTTTACAGCCAGTTAACGCAAAGTTCGGTTGAAGATATTGCTCAGAGAAAATCCTTGCGTATTGAAAATGAAGTTATGGAAAGCAAGGAAAAGGAACTGATATAACGGAGGGCAATATGGATGAGGATAAGCTTATTGCCGTAGTTGGCGTTTCTGAAAATCCAGATAAATTTGGCTATAAAATTTTCAACGATTTGCTTAGCGCGGGCTTCAAAGCCGTAGCGGTTGGCGTCAGAGGCGGAAGCGTAGCTGGACAAACTGTATATAAATCTTTAAAAGATTTGTCGTCAAAGCCCGATATAGTTTTAACTGTGGTACCCCCTGTAGGCACGGACAAAACAGTTGATGACGCTATAGAGCTTGGAATAAAAGAAGTTTGGATGCAGCCAGGATCCGTGTCTGAGACGGCATTAAAAAAAGCGAAAGCTGCAGGGGTTAAGGTTACTGACCGCAGGTGTTTTATGGCAGCTCACGGAGTTTGGTGATTTAAATTATTATGGGAAAATATATATTATATAAAGAGAAATCTTTACGTAATAGGCGGTGTGGAAACAAATAATTTTGAGGTCCAAAAATAGGATGTTTTTGGCGGAAAGCGGTGGAAGTTTTGCCTAAAGAAACGGTAAAATTATGCAATATATCGCGATTACGAAAGAGATTTTAAAGGAAACTATGCTATAGGCATTGCTGTGGATGCGGATAAAGGATTATATCATCATGAAAAAGACTCTTTGTTTTCCAAACATGAAAAAACTAGTTAGTTTGTTGTTAGTGGGAATGTTATTGTTTTCGTCAGTTAAACCGGCTGGCGCTTTGACTTGGGACGAGCTGAATAGGCGCACCAATAACGTTCCTAATGAGTTCCTAGTTAAGTTCATAATAGGGACTTTAATATCGGGTTTGCTTCATAAATATTGGTTCGCATTAACCTCACTTTCTAAGACTATAAAAAGGAGAAGGTCGCCAATATCTAGCGAAGATATTCTTAAACATTTTGATGAAAGGGTTACTGGGCAAGCAAAAACAAAAAGAACTTTGGCTATAGCCGGGTATAATCATTATAAAAGAGTCTTAGATGGAGTTAAATTTCAGAGAGCTAATCTTTTAATTCTTGGACCTACTGGCTGTGGGAAAACTTTTTTAGCTCAGACTATGGCAAATCTTTTAAACTTACCTTTTGTGATTGCAGATTCTAAGGATATTGATTCAGCGAATAATAATAGGAATCCGATTGATACTATTTTTTCTAGACTTTTAGACGCATCCCATTATGACGTTAAACTTGCTGAGAAAGGTATTGTTTTTTTGGATGAGATAGATAAAATAAAAGATACCAGATTAACGTCTTCTGTGGAAGCGCAGAAGCGGCTTTTAAAAATTTTAGAAGGAACTAAATTTACGACCGAGCATGTCTATTACGACGTAATCAACGGTCGTAATCAACGCGAAAGTTTAACAATAGACACGTCAAATATTCTCTTCGTATGCAGTGGAGCTTTTGTTGGTCTTGAGGATATAATAAAGCAAAGAACAGATAATGTTAATGCGACTCTTTCCGAAGTTAACGATAAGGATCTTATAGAGTTCGGATTTATTCCTGAATTCGTTGGAAGGATTCCTATTGTTTCAGTTATGGATCCTCTTAACACTTCCGATCTCCTTAGTATATTAAGTGAATCTAAAAACTGTTTGGTAAAACAGTACAAAGCGAGATGCGCTTCTGAGAATGTAGAATTGGAATTTGAGAAAGAAGCTTTGGAGAAGATAGCTGAAAAAGCTGTCAAAAAACAGTTAGGAGCAAGAGGTTTAGTATCCGTACTGGAAGATCTTATGGAAGATGTATTTTATAAAATCACAACCAATCGCTTAGTAAGAAAATGTATTATTACAGCTGAAAGCGTTGAGAAAGGAGAAAGTCCGATGTTTGAGTATGCCTCTCCCCCTCCGCCAAGTAAAAGCTTTTGGCAAAGACTATTTAGAACCTGAGTTTATCGTATATAGGGAAAAAAGGTATTTAAGAGTGAACAAACTCAAAAAGTGGAATCAAAGAATAAACTCAGGAGGGTATCTAGTACCTGAGATAAAGGAATCTAACCTAGAGGTATAACAGAGATGAGAATATAATTTTTGTCAAAAAGACATATCAGAAAAAAGAAATAAAAGTTAACAAACAACTTTAAGATTGGATAGTATGCGGTTTTTGACGTAGACGTTGCAGTTGAAAATTCTATAGCTGAATGCTGAAAAAAGATTTGGTCTATGTCTCTTGAGAGAGCGTACGCTTTTGATTTTGAACAGTATAAACTCGGTGGAACAATTCAAATTTATATCGCTCTAAAGACGACAAAGGCGGGAAGCGATGACGTTAAGTTTTAAAGCGGTGTTTTTTGACATGGACGGGATTATTGTAGATTCTATGCCGTACCACTTTGTTTCTTGGTTTGAAGCTGCAAGAAAATATGGCGTACATCTTAACCCCATGATTATTTTTAGCATGGAAGGATCCAAATATGCAGATGTTTTAGCTCTTGCGTTTGCCAGATCAAACAAGCCTTTAACGCCTGAAATAATAAATCAAATTCCTCAAGAAAGAGAAGAACTGTTTAAAGGATATTTCAGAAGATATATTTTTGAAGGTATACCCGAATTTATAAAATCATTAAAAAATCAAGGTGTTTTAGTTGGGCTTGTTACTGGTTCATATTATAGAGAAGTTGAAAGAATATTACTAAAAGAATTGTTTGATTTGTTTGATACTGTTGTCGCTGGGGATTGCGTAAACAAAGGCAAGCCTGACCCGGAGCCTTATCTTACTGCGGCGCGTAATCTAAAAGTTGTTCCTAAAGATTGTCTAGTTGTGGAAAATGCGCCTTATGGCGTTAAAGCTGCAAAAACAGCTGGAATGACATGCTTTGCTGTGGCTACAAGCTTACCAAAAGAATATCTTTCGCAGGCAGATAGCGTTTTTGGGACTCACGAAGAATTGTATAAATATTTTGAATGCCGCCAGCGTAAGTCTGACTGTAGTTAGTTGAAGGTACGTCGCTACTTTCCTGTATTGAGAACGCTTGTTAAGACGAAGAAAATTAAAAGACTTATCCTTTTTTTTCTGCTCTATGAATAATTTACTCTGATAATTTTTATTGAAGATAAAGATAAGGCTGGCGACCGGGGATGGACCCCGGAATTTCGGAAAGTTGGGGCAGTCTGAGTTTGCGCCGATTCGAAATGTCGGCGGTGTACGGGATATATATATAGGGGGGTGGTATACATGTCAGTATTGTTATGCTTTGTAATTGGTTTTGCCGCACTGGATTTGTACATTGATTCTTTATAGGGGTGAGGGAATGTTAGATTTTTGCCTCATCGTTTTTTTATAGTGTGTAAGGTATGCGCAAAAGGGGGATGGAAGTTTGTTAGAACTTTTTGGCGTCATTTCTCTTAATAGTGTTTAATTTTTTATATGTTTAATATGTAATGTGGATAGCTTTTTTGAGAAAAATTACCCCCTCCATTTATAAATTTTTAGATTTCGGAAAGGAAATAACAATGTCCGCCGCGCTAAATGTATATACGAAAAGAGGCGCTAAATGTTTGGAACGATAATAAGCGCGTTTTTACTTTTAATGCATTTTTATGGGTTTTTTTATATTAGTCAAATGCGGCGCGATGCAGCGGCGCGTCCATGACCGGTACCGCCGCAAATAGCATTTGGATTGCCCGCGGACCCGCCATTGCCTGCCGCGCCGGATGAAGATTGGACTAGACAGAGAGTTTCACGTCCACATATGCCTCAAGCGTGGCGTGGTATAGCTAGGTATCTTGGCATCAATATATAAATGTTTCACGTGGAACATAGCGCCCTGTTACGAATTTTTAGATTATAAAATAAACATTAAAGAGGATAAGGCGAGTTATGAGAAAAATTAGCAGAGGTTTTGTTTATTTTTTCGGAGCTTTAGGCGGACTTCTTTTTGGATATGACACGGGCGTTATATCGGGAGCGATTCTGTTCATCAAAAACGATATGTCGTTAAGCTCTATTGCTCAAGGCGTTGTGGTAAGCGCAATACTGCTTGGAGCGCCATAGTTGGCGCTGCTGTAATAGGGTCGTTTTCGGACAAATACGGACATAGAAAAATGGTATTGTTGTTTGCTGTAATCTTTGCAGTAGGCGCAATCTTTTCCACTCTTTCTGGCAATGCCGTAATGTTAACAATTTCAAGAATAATACTAGGGACTGCCGTTGGCGGTGCTTCTGCGTTGGTTCCTTTGTATTTGGCAGAAATGTCGCCTGCCAAGTATAGAGGATCTCTTTCCACTTTAAATCAACTAATGATTACAATAGGTATTTTGTCTGCATATATGGTGTATAATGCTTGGCTTTGCAGCTATTCCCGCCGCGCTATTGTTTATAGGTGCTTTGTATTTGCCGGAAAGCCCCAGATGGCTTATAAGCAAAGGTTTTGAAGATAAAGCTGTTGAGATTTTAAGAGCTGTTAGGATTAAAGCAGCGCCAAAAGAAATAGACGAAGAAATATTTGAAATTAAAGAAGCAAATGTTAAAGAAAGCGGTGTGTTTAAAGATTTAATGCAAAAGCGGATGAGACCTGTATTGGTAATAGGTATAGGGCTTGCCGTGTTTCATCCAGTTTATAGGGATAAATACTGTTATTTATTATGCCCCTACAATTTTTTCAGATATTGGACTTGGCGATATTTCTGCAATTTTAAGCACCGTTGGAATAGGCGTATTAAATGTTTTGATTACTATACTTGCTTTATTTATTATGGACAAAATTGACAGAAAGAAAATGCTTATTATGGGAAGTTCAGTCATGGCGGCGTCTTTGATTTTGTTGTGCATCGTTCGCAGTTTCCTGTTGCAAGCGGCAATATTTTGGGATATATTACGTTGGCTTTTTTGTGCGCGTACATATTTTTCTTTGCCCTTACCTGTGGACCCGTTATGTGGATAATGATAGGCGAAGTCTTCCCTTTCAAGGCGAGAGGTTTGTCGCAGGCGTTAGTAGTGTTGCCAACTGGACGGCAAATCTGGGTCGCTTTAGTATTTCCATTTTTCTTTGAGAAGTTGGGCAATGCATTATTTCTGTTTTTTGCGATTATGGCGATATTTGTCAATATTCTTCATCAAATATAAGGTTTTTGAAACAAGAGGAAAGTCCCTTGAGTCTATAGAAATGACGCTATACAATAAGTCAAGAAATATGTAGCCTGTCTGAAATTTATCCGCAATATTCCATTTTATTCACATCTCAAAAAGATGTCTAATTCCACATTGTAATTCTTATGTCAATCGCAAAAGATTTACAATTTTTTCAAAATCCATAACTACTCAAACTTCAAACGCGTCGCGCTGTTGAGAGAAAGCTAAAATCATTGCGCGAATTGACTTGAAGTAAAAAAAGCCCTTATCATGTTTAGAGGATAGAGGAGACAACGCCTCTTTGAGACAGATTGAAAAAGGCGAAGACTCTTTGCAATTGGAAGAAGTGCGCATAAGGAGATATGCTACTATATTCTTGAGATCTCAAGAAGCAGAAGTAGATGAGGTTACTTCGGTTGAGAAAGATTCTCTTTTTGTTGCGCGAACTGGAATTGCTAATGAAGCAAAGAGATCTACAGGTTTTATAGTGTTGTTTCAATGGGTTTTTATACATGGACTTAGTAATTTAAAGAATAATTAGTTATAGCCTTTGTATTTGGTTTTCCAAAGCTCAGGAGCGGTTTGTTGGCTAAGTCAATTTTTCCTATCCGATAAACTCAGGCTTTATACTGGTTGGAATATATAAAATTTTACGGAATTATCACTTGACGTACTGACATTTATTTGCTATAATACAGTCGCAAAAGAAAAGAAATAGAGGAAATAGCAAATGAATTTCTTAGATTTCAACAAACAATTCCCGACGAAACTTGCCGTCATTAACCGCGTTTTTCCAAAGCCGCTCTAAACCCGCCTACGTCGCAAAATAAATCTATAAATTTATACATATAACGTCTTCTTTAATATTTATCAAAAATTTCTTCGCCCCTTTCGTTCCTATGATTGTACTTAAAAAACAGCCTCGCCGATATATTTAACTGGCCGCGCTCATCCACTGATATATAAGTTTGCATTCTTGAATCAGCGAGATCTCTCGCGTATGTCTATCGTGAGCGTGATTAAAGTGTGTCACATACTCCACGAATGGTGCTAGTACGTTAGCCTCTCTTTGCTCCTTTTCGCTATAGGAAGCTCTGCATCCCGCGCTTCCCCTTCGCCTCATTAAGCCTTAAAAAACGGACAGCCGCCTCGTAGGCGAGCGTCGGTTCTTGCGGATGTATCCTCAGGCTGAAATACAGCCCGCTTACTCCACAGCGACTCTCGGTCTTCTTGGGATAGATCGCATTCTTGTATAGAATCTGCTCTCTACTTCGCGGATTTGTTCTTCATCATATCTATGAGCGCGTAGAATTTGACGGAGTTTTGCAGGTGAAATTGTCCCAGCTTACAAATACTTTCTCTATCTACTGCGCTTTCAAAGAACATTTTTCAGTATGCTAAGAAATAATTTCGAAATTTTATATAACTTGTTAAAATAGTATACCCTTGGCTTTGTTTTTAAAGTTTGAGAACTTTTATATAATGCTATTGAGGAAGAATTTAAGAGTAAGGCGGACTTCTACATGAAACAATGTTTGACTATAGCTTGCAAAATAGTATAATCTTGTTTCACGTGAAACACTTCATGCGACATAGTTACAAACGGAGCGTTAAATGCAATAGATGACGTTATATCTGGAATATTTACTTCATGCGACATAGTTACAAACGGAGCGTTAAATGAGCAAAGTAATTGCGATAGCCAATCAAAAGGGCGGTGTCGGCAAGACTACGACGGCAATCAATCTAGCGGCTAGTCTGGCCAGCCTAGGGCAAGAATGTTTGTTAATTGACATGGACCCGCAGGGCAACGCTACAAGCGGATTGGGCGTAAATAAAAATACTTTGGAAAAAACTTTATACGATGTCTTAATTGACGAAGTTCTTCTTGAGGACGTTCTTCAAGACACGGCGATAGATTGGCTTGACGTCGCACCTTCAAATACCAATCTTAGCGGAGCAGAAATAGAGTTAGTTACCATGGAAAGTAGAGATAAAAGGCTAAGAATGGCTTTGGATAAATTCCAAAAAATATATAAATATATAATTATAGACTGTCCTCCATCTCTAGGGCTGCTTACCATAAACTCTCTTGTCGCTGCTGGTACTGTTTTAATCCCCATGCAGTGTGAATTTTTTGCCCTTGAAGGACTTGGGCAGCTTTCAAAAACTATTTTTGCTTTGATGCAGGAGTATAAGTTGGATTTGGAAGGCGTTTTGTTTACCATGTTTGACTCAAGGACTAATCTTGCGGCGCAAGTAGTTGAAGAAGTAAAGAAGTTTTTTAACGATAAAATCTACGATACAAGAATCCCAAGAACAATAAAACTTGCCGAAGCGCCAAGTTTTGGCAAGCCCGCCATATTGTACGACCCAAACGGCAAAGGCGCTCAGACATACTTAGATTTAGCAAAAGAGTTTCTTTCAAAACAAAAAGGTAAGGATAAGTAAAGTTTCACGTGAAACAATCATTTATAGAAAAACAGAGGAATGTAATATGCAAAAAAAAGCGTTAGGCAGAGGTCTTGAATCCTTAATTCCGTCAATAAACAAATCTCAAAGGGGAGAATCTGTTATAACAATACCATTAAGTAAAATCAAGCCCAACAGATTTCAGCCTAGAAAGAAATTTAATGAAGAAAAACTTAAAGATCTTGCAGATTCAATAAAAAAGCATGGTCTTGCGCAGCCTATTTTAGTTACCGAGTCTGTACTTCCCGGAGAGTACGAAATTATCGCGGGGGAAAGAAGATTCAGAGCTTCAAAACTTGCCGGAAAGAAAGATATAAAAGCAATAGTCAAGCAGTCTGCCGACGACAAGCAACGTTTTGGCTTAGCCTTGATTGAAAATATTCAAAGAGAAAATTTAGATCCTATAGAAGAAGCAAAAGCATTTAAAAGGCTTATAGAAGAGTTTGAGCATACTCACGAGCAAATAGCGGAAGTTATAGGCAGAGAAAGGTCTGTAGTGTCAAATACTTTAAGGCTACTGTCGCTTCCTGAAGACGTACAGTCTTTGATTTCTGAAGAAAGAATCTCTTCAGGACATGGCAAAATGCTTGCAGGAATAGAAAGCAAAGAAGAGATAATCCGCATAGTAAACCGTATATTAAACGAGAATCTTTCTGTAAGAACTGTTGAAAAGTTGGTTTTTGAACTAAAGCCTGAGAAAAAGGCTGCTAAACAAAAGAAACAAGAAGTAGAGCTTGCGCAGTTAAAAGAAGAACTTCAAAGAAAATTCGGCGCTAAAGTAAATATCGCAGGCAACAGCAAGAAAGGCAAAATAGAAATTCATTATTCTTCTTTGGCAGACCTTGAAAGGATAATCAACGAACTAAAAATTGTTTTTTAGGAATCGCATATCTATCCAACGACAATCCTAATTGTGTTAACGCAAAAAATTGGCCTTGTGAGGCTCCAGGTACATGGCGGGGGGGGAGGGCGGCCGAGGCGGCGGGGCGGAGGGGGCGG
>JAITND010000023.1 GCA_031290625.1 Endomicrobium sp.
CCTAGTTTGGTTGCTGCCGCCGTAATCCGTTCTGCTCTAGCGGAGCTGCGCTCGCAGAGCGCCGACTTCGTAGTTTTCGTTCAGAACGGTATTTGTTTCTTGCTCTTGATTTCTTATAACCTTTTTTTTAGTCTTTTTAAACGCCGCCGTTATATGATACTCAGACAAACCCGTCCAGAATGCTTGCGCTTCTTCGACTATAGTCATATCCATCTCTTAGGAATGGACTTAGTCTTCTAACCTCTCTTTGCTCTCCTTCGGTTAAGCCGCCGCCTCTACCACTTAAAATCCCGCTACAACATACGCTAAGCCGCTTTAAAACGCTTTATTCGTTTTGCCAGAATTCTTAAATGAGAAAGTCGCACCGTTATTTATTTTTTATTATCTATTGTGATAAGATAAAACATTATTTGACCTCTGTTTCTATATCTTCTATCTTTGGCAAGTCTATATTTGACGCTTTGATAGTTGTATTTTTTATTGTAGACTGGCGTTTAGAAAATACCGCAAGTTGCTGAGTAAATTTTTCAAGTTGGTATTTTTCTGTCTGCAATCTATCAGGATCGTTAAGAGCAAAAAATACATAAAGACCAAAATAAATTAGGGAAAACAAAAAAGTAAAAATACAGCCGCAAATCAATTATATTAAATTTGCTTGTATGTACGTCATAAATGCAAGAATAATCATAATTGGAACATCAACAAAAACACCGTAATGCAATAAACTGTCCATTACGTTTTTTATTTCTATTTTACCTGTGTCATGTGAAAATTTACCAAATTGCGTTTTTGACATTACAAAAGCTCTTATCTTATTTTATTATTTTCTTCAAAAATGTTATCATAATGTTTTCTTAAAATCAATTTTTCAGTATGCTATGGGATAATTCCGATATTTATTAACATGAGTCACGATACGCCGGACCCACCCCCACCCATAGGCAATTATTTAGCGTTACTGTTTTTTCCATAGGGGACTAAATGAGCGCTCCAGCCTCCCGACTTTGCTTTTAAATACGCGTCTATCGGATTATCTTTGCCGCTTAACAGCTGTGCGGAAGCCATTTTGCTTTCAAGATAATTAAGGGCGACGGCAGCTTCTGCCGCCGCTATAAAAGGTACTGCCGCTGGTCCAAAAGAAGAAGCATTAGCTATCGCTCTTTCCATTAAGGCAAGATGCGATAGAGAAGCGGCTTCCGACAAAACCATAGTCGTTTTTGTCGCGCCTGTGAAGGAATCTTCAATTTTTGGGAACATTGAACCCTTTACGTTATAAGGAGAAGCCGCTGAAAATGTCATTATTTGCGGATAATGTATTCCTATAAATTTTGCAAATAAAGGCTTTCTGCCGTTTATTTTCTTGCGGAGAACAACTTTTACTTTTTGCTCGCTAAACCTATCCCCTTCAACAAACCATGAGTATTTGCTTTGTTTGCGCTTATTTCGCGATAAAATATGAAAATGCATTGAAGCGTCTAGGTAAATACACGCCAAATTTATAGTAGAGTAATAATTTATTCCTTTTGAGTTCCGTTTTAAACCTAAATTCTTTTCTGGTCGCGATGGAAACAATAATATATTACAATCCTTTGATATATTGTCAGCCAATATACTGCAATGATATGAGTAATAACTTTTTACGGCTAAGTCTTGGGCTTTTTGTATAGTATCAATTATAAATTTTATTTTTCTTACGCCTTCGTCTTTTTTATGTCCGAAAGTTTCGTGCTTTAAATCTGACAGAGGATTTTCAAAAGAAGGGTTCATTGTAGCTGGAAAACCGCCGATTACGTCTGTTGAGTACGAGGCAAGCTGAGTTATTCTCGGATTCATTCCAAGCGACAACGCTTCGCCTATAAGATAATTTGCGCTTCCCAAGAAATTTAGAACTCTTGCTTTATAAGTTGCAAGAGATAAAGCTATGCCGTCAGCTTCATTTTGCAGTCTGATTCTATCTCTTATAAGGCAAGCAATATTTAGCATCATAGCCCAACTTATAACAAGTATCACCGTAAGTATTAAGAAATAATACAGCGTTTGTCCTTTATTATTTTTCAAAATTCTTTGCACCTGGAAACGCTTTGTAATAATATCTCTCATCAGGAGACGGTATCATTCTGTTTCTTGATGATTGGTATCTACTATTTTTAAAAGAATTATCTTTGGCAATTAATGAGCCGAACAAAACCCTAGTAAAGTAGTATATCTTCACAGTTTCTTTAGTTATATTTTTTCCAGAATAATCTTTAAATTTCTTTTTGCCTTTCCATATAGTTACGGATTTATATGCATCGCCGCTTTCAACAATATTTTCAGATTCGCCGCAGCTATCTGTTTTATTAAAGCATCTTTCAACAGTCTTTTTGTCTGAAAGAACAAACCTTGAGAGGTTAAATGCGCTAGCCCCAAAAACAACTTCGGGATAAAAAAACGCGAGATAATTTTTCACCCTCTTTTCAGCTTCCTTAGCGCGAAACCTGCTTTTTGTAACTACCGCCGACCGCATAGCGACAAAAGCGGCTTCATTTGCAATCATATCGTCTACAGTCATAATGCAAATTTGCATAAACGCAAACATTATGACCGTTGTAAAAACAACGACAAAAAGGGCTTCCAGCATTGATTGTCCTTTGTTATTGATTGAAAGCTTAAATCGTTTGCGAACTTGAAAAAGAAATGGAAAGACAATTGATTTCATTTAACGTAATTAAATCGCGTTACGCTTCCCGCAAGCGCTTCCGACGGCGTCGACGCTTTTTGGTATTTTGTTTTCCAAAATCTTTTGTACGCAGTCAAAACGCCCGTCGTAGCCGCGAGCAAAACAACAAAAACCAAAACAAACTCTGTTAAAGTCTGTCCTTTATTTTTTCTCATTTTATTAACTTTGTCGTAACAAAAATAAGCAAGTTTGTTTTTTCTTCGTTATAGCAAGCAACTCCAAACAACAGCCCTAAAACAGGAACGTTGCATAAAAAAGGAACACCTTTTCTTGTTTTAGTTTTTGTTGTTTCTATAAGACCTGCAAGAACCATCGTATCGCCGTTTTTGATTTGTAAATGAGATGAAGCTTTTCTTTTCTTGATCGCAGGATACCCCGCCACTTGTACGGAATGGTCTATTCTTGAAAATTCTGTTTCTATGACAATATCAATTTTATCGTCTTTTGACACCGTCGGTTTAATGTATATTATGATCCCGTACTTTTTCCACTTTATAGAAGATACGCCGACGCCAGTAGCTACAATTGGAATTTCGCCTCCAACCATAAAATTGGCGCTGGCGCCTGATTTTGTAACAAGTTTAGGCTGAGATAAAATTTTTGCAGCTCCATTTTCTTCCAGAGCTTTAAGCGTTGCAGAAAATTTTGTATTTCTTCCCCAAAAGCCGGACTCTAAAATAGCTGGAATATTAAATTCAGACGCGCTTATTAAATTGGGCAATTCCATACCCAAACTTTTGGCTTTGTTTTCGCACATTTCGGCAACTTCAACCGAAATCTCAATCATTTGTTCCGACGCGCAAACTAAAGAAGCAAAAAACAAAAGCGCAACCGTAACCAGTTTTTTCATTTTAGCCCCGCGTTTGAATTCTGTGAAGCTGCTTTATTGGTAAACGTAAACTGAAACGCTTCCAATGCCGCCAATGGCGAATGTATATCATGCGCTACTCTTCTTTTTCTTTGGCTATCTTGCGCAATCCTTCCCGTATCTTTAATTTAGTCTTCGCCTCTTCTCTCTTTTTTCTGTCTGTTATATCTATTGAAACTCCTATAACTCCAACAACGTTATCTTTTCCATCGTAAAGCGGCGACTTCCTTGTTAACGCCAATATCTTTTCGTCATTACTGCTTGTCACTTTCTCCAATACTTCTTCAGATACTCTATTATGCATAACCCTTTCAGCTGTTTTTCTTAAGACATCAGCTTCACAGTTCCATGATAAATCATAATCTGTTGTGCCTACGACTCCTTTGGGATATTTAAATCCAAGTGTTTCAGCTTCCTTTTGGTTACAACCCAAGTAAACCCCGTTTACATCTTTCCAGTAAATGCATCCCGGCACGCTTTGTAAAATATTGTCGATTACAAGTTCCTCTTTACTCATATCGATTTACCTTTTATTCAACAAAAATTTATCGCCAGATAATCCTGTTTTGAAGAGACCTTTGAAAAAAATTGACTATTTCCGTCGTATACGCCTGTCAAGAAATCCGAGGGAGGGTCCTTATATACATATAATGATGAAGAAATATTAATAATGTCAGGAGTATTAAGATATATAGGAAGTTCGGCTATAAAATATTGCACAGCTATTCTCGCTGCTTCGTCGCTCGCATCTCCTTGAAAACCTTTACTCGCTAAAACCAGTTTTGAAGTCGCTAAACATCCTTTTTTAAAATTCTCATCATTTTCATATAAATTTTTATAAGTATCATGAAATTTTAAACACTTTTCTTTGCGCATAAGATCGCTGCAAAAAACTATCATATTGTTGGCTTCAACATCCGACAAATTGTTTACAAGCAAAGCTCTTATCGCTTTATTCTTTAAATTATTATCATGTAATTTTGTCTTTTTTCTTGCTTTATACTCAGAATATCCCATTGCTTGAAGCGTATATATCGAAATCATATCCGGAATAAAAATACTTACTTTTTTAAAATTAGACAACCCCCCAAGAAAAAAGCTTTTTTAAATTCTCTTCTAAATAGTAACTGTTAAAAGGACTTATATCTATTAAAGCGTGTTCTTTTAAAAAAACCAATTCTTCTGATTCTGAATTCACAAAATTCAAAACTGCATTCTCTTTACTCATAACAATCTATAAAATCTCCATGTTAAGCGTCAATTATTATAGTAACGCGCGCTATTTCCTCTCAACATCGCTTGAACTTTAGTTGGAAGCATCCAGACCTTCCGCGTCCTTAATGATTATAAATTTCATCTTTTTCAATTTTCCATAGAGTTTATAGAAAAGGTTCGGACGGAAAAAGGCAAATATTTATACGCGTCTACTTTGTTATGAAAGAGATATTATTTCTTTGACTTCTTAAGCAATTTATATTCAACAGAATCTGAAAGAGCCTGCCAAGAAGCGTCTATGATATTTTCATTTACGCCAACGGTTCCCCAACTTTTTGAAGAATCCGAAGATTCTATTAAGACTCTTACCTTTGCCGCAGTATTTGCATCGCTATTTACAACTCTTACTTTAAAGTCCGTTAAAACAACGTCTTCTATCTCAGGATAGTATTTTATTAAAGCTTTCCTTAAACAATGGTCTAAAGCATTTACAGGCCCGTCGCCTTCCGCAACCGTATGTTCTTCTTTACCTTTTATGTCAAGCTTAACAGCAGCTTCTGAAATTATTTCCCCTGTCGGGCTTTTTTCAACAGCGACTCTATATCCCTTTAAGATAAAAAAAGGCTTAAAAGATTCTAATGTTTTTTTCGTTACCAAAAAGAAAGATGCGTCAGCGTCTTCATACTGAAAACCTTCATTTTCTTTCGCTTTTACTATCTCTATAACTTTTTTAACTTTTTCAGGAGCATTTTCTATGCCCAAATCCATTTCAACAGCCTTAGACACAATATTGCTTCTGCCGGCCAAATCGCTTACTAAAATTCTTCTGCTGTTTCCAACAAGAGAAGGGTCTACATGTTCATAAGTCTCTGGAGTTATTTTAATAGCCGAAACATGAACCCCGGCTTTATGGGCAAACGCATTTTTACCTACATAAGGATCAGAATCGTTTGGTATAAGATTTGCGATTTCGTTAACATACCGAGAAAGTTCTGAAAGTTTTTTTAAGTTTTTATTTGCAACGCATTCATAGCCTTTTTTGATTTTAAGAGCAGGAATTATGGAGCATAAGTTAGCGTTGCCGCATCTTTCGCCAATCCCGTTTATAGCACCTTGAACCAACAAACAACCATTTTCCACCGCAACAATAGAGTTTGCAACAGCGCAATCGGAATCATTATGAGCATGTATTCCAAATTTTGCAATCGAAAACTCAGCGACAGTTTCCTTTACTATAGCTTCTATATCGGAAGGAATCATTCCACCGTTAGTTTCGCATAAACATATGAGATCAGCGCCTGCGGAAACCGCCGCGCTCACGACTTCAAACGAATATTTTTTATTGCTTTTATAACCGTCAAAATAATGTTCCGCATCAAAAATTACTTCAAGTTTTTTTGATTTAAGAAAAGATACGCTTTCATAAATCATTTTAAGATTTTCTTCGTTTGTCGTTTTAAGCGCTTGCTTTACGTGCAAATCCCAAGATTTTCCAAATATGCAAGCCGTTTTAACATCGGATTTTAATATTGCCTTTAAAACTTCGTCTTCTTTAACGTTTGTGTCTTTACGCCGCGTTGAACCAAAAGCGACAAGGCTAGCATTTTTAAGTTCAACTTTTTTCATTTGTTCAAAAAACAAATCGTCTTTGGGATTTGACCCGGGCCAACCGCCTTCAACGTAAGAAACGCCAAAAGAATCCAAAACTTTCGCTATTTTTATTTTATCTTCAATAGCGAAAGATATTCCCGCTCCTTGAGATCCGTCTCTTAAAGTTGTGTCGTATATAAATACTCGTCTCATTTTAATCCTGTTTTTCATTTACCAGTCCGAGACGCTTCATTTTATATCCTTAAAATAACCGTCTAGCGACTCTTCTAAAAGCGTTTCTTGAGACTGCGCTCTTCATAAAGAAGCATCAACTTTTAACGCTTAGTTCTTAACTGCCCGACTTTTGTATATAGGCGGCGCTATTATACCTAAAATTCCTATCATATCCAAAACTATTATAAATTCCACAAGCGGAAAACCCGTAGATTTTTTCATACAATATCCTACTTCTTTTTAGAAAGACCAAAACCTTTGTGGATTTCTTCAACGGCTTTAACCATGTCCATCTCGTCTACAATACACGAAATTTTTATTTCGCTGGTTGAAATCATTTCTATGTTGATACCTTTTTTATGAAGAATTTCAAACATTTTCCCCGCTACGCCGGCATTGCTTTTCATGCCTATTCCGACTACGGAAATCTTAGCGACACGCTCGTCGCAGACAACCTGAGAAGCCTTAAATTCCGAAACTATTTTGTCAAGCTCTATTCGCGTTTTTTTCGTTTCCTTTCTGCTTACGGTAAACGATATGTCGTTTTTCTTGTCTACCGCCGCAGACTGAATAATCATATCTACGTTGACGGCGATTTTAGCAAGATTGCTAAAAATTTTTGCGGCCACGCCCGGAATGTCCGGCAAATCTATTATTGTAAATTTCACCTGATCCTTATCAAAAGTTATACCGGAAACAAGCAGTCCCTCCATCTTTTTCCTCCTGATTCTTTCTTCGCTCGTTATTATTGTTCCTTGATTCTCGCTAAAAGCGCTTCTTGCATGTATTTCTACGCCGAACTTTTTTGCCACTTCAACGCTTCTTGACTGCAAAACCTGCGCTCCCGAACCCGCCATTTCAAGCATTTCGTCGTACGAGAGATAATCAAGCTTTTTTGCATCTTTTACTACTTTCGGATTTGTAGTATACACGCCCTCAACATCTGAATATATTTCGCAAAAATCGGCTTTAAGACCGACGGACAAAACAACCGCGGTCAAATCTGAACCGCCTCTACCCAACGTAGTTATATCGCCTTTTGGATTAACAGCCTGAAAACCCGCGACTATTATAATATTATTTTTTGACAAAAGCGAATTTATTTTCTTAGGATTAACTTTTTTAACCCTAGCCCTTGTATAATTTATATCCGCTAAAATTCCCGCTTGATGTCCGGTTAAAGATACTACTTTTTCGCCCATAGCGTCAACTGCCATCGCAAGAAGCGAAATAGACGTCATCTCCCCCGTCGCAAGAAGAACGTCCATTTCTCTTGCAAGCGGATTAGAAGTAATTTTATCAGCCATTTCAAGCAATTCATCAGTCGTATCGCCCGGAGCGGAAACCACAGCGACAACTTTATCGCCCGCATTTTTTTTAGCAATTATTCTGCTTGCGACAAGCTTCATTTTATCGGCATTGGCAACCGATGAACCGCCGAATTTCATTACAACAAGAGACATCTTCGATCCCTCCCAATATTATCTCAATAGAGAAGAGTATTTATATTGCCACAGCGCCTTTCGTATCAAAATCCAATACATAAGCTTTTGCGCGGACGCTGTCTTTTTTCCATCTTTTTATCATACTTTTTTGGACATTTACAGCGTCTTTAGCATTACAAAAAGCCGCTAACGTAGGTCCAGAACCGGAAAGACAAGCTCCGTATGCGCCCGAAGACAACGCAGCGTCTAAAACTTCATTCATAGCAGGTATCAGCTTGCATCTGTAAGGCTGATGTATTTTATCCTGCATTCCAGCTTTAAGCAATGCAAAATCTGAACAACAAAAAGCCGCAGTAAGAAGAGCAACTCTTGACGTATTAAATACAAAATCCTGTAAATCTACGCATTTTGGCAAAACTTGCCTTGATCTTTTTGTTCTAAGCTCAAAAGCAGGCGCGCACAAAACAACTTTTAATTTGGGAATCGGAAGCTGAACTACGGTTCCATGATCGCCGTCTTTACTGCAAACGCATATTCCTCCATAAACCGCAGGCGCAACATTGTCCGGATGTCCTTCTATTTTTACGGCTAAATCCGCGACTTGCGTTTTATCAAGTTTGTTTCCGCATAACGCATTGGCTAGAACAATTCCTCCGACTATAGCTGATGCGGAAGAACCAAAACCGCCGCTTAAGGGAATGCGCGTATTAACGGTAATATTCAAATTTTTTAAATTGTATTTATCTTCGCCTAAAACTTTAAAAGTCTTTCGCATTGACTGCCAAAAAAGATTTTTCTCACATTTAGGCAGAGATTTTTTTCCCGCTCCCTTTAACGTAAAATACGTTTTTTTCGCTTCAGGAACATATTCCGCTTCAAATTCATTGTACAAAGACAAAGCTGCTCCGAAAACATCAAAACCCGGACCTAAATTCGCAGCAGTCGCGGGAACTCTTACTTTTATTTTCATTTCCATTCCCTATATCAAACTTCTTACGCAAAAATCAACCCGACGTTAAACCTTAAACATAATTTTTAATATCTTAACAGCGTATATACTTCGTATACCAGGCTAAATTGCGACAAGAAATTTATACCGCTTGAACTTCTTTTACTTCACTAACCGCTTCTTTTATCGCATTTGTTACGCCGTACTGCAAAGTCATAGCAGACATCGGGCAACTACCGCAGGCGCCTGTAAGTTTTACTTTTACAATTCCGTCTTCGGCAACATCTATCAATTCAACATTTCCGCCGTCAGCCTGTAAGCGAGGTCTTACAGATTCTAATGCTTTTTCTACTTTTTCTTTTAAAGTCATCTCTATCTCCAAAATTTTATTTATTTTTGCTCTTAAACGCGCGATTATTATAACATAATAAACCTTGTATATCCATAAGAAATTAAACGTCCTTGCAATAATTGGCTGTTTCTCCTAAGCGGAAGTTAAAAACTGTAAATCTATTCAACCAAAAGAAACAACGCTATTAATTAACCCCACCCACCCCTATACTTTTATTATAACTTCCGCCAAACATAACGGATTTTAATGATATTTTGTAATTTCCACTAACGTCTCTGGTATTCGTCTCTATTTTTAGTGGATTTTTAAAGCTTATTTTACCGGTATTACCATCACTTAATCGCGCTCCTATTTTAAATCTTTCCCCAACATCGTGAAAATAATTTACTTCTATCATGCCTATTATTTCTCTACGGCTTCCTTCAGTATCTTTGACACCATTGACAAGCATGCCTTCTATATCCCATTTACGCGCATCAAAAGACTAGTTAAATTCAAAGATATTTCGCCTAGAGCAAACATCAAACATCTCTAACCATCCTCGCGCTGTTTTATACATCATCTTTTCTTTATAAGGTTAGACATTAAACGCGGAGTTTACTACTCCCAAATTACGAAACAGGCTTGTCAGCCCATACCTGTATCAACAGATGTACATGGTCTTTCTGTATATTTAGTTCTTCTATACTCCTGCTAATGCTCCCACCCCTACTGCACCTAGATTATCCGGATTATGAGCAACCCTTGTTGCTTCATCTTTTGTGTCTTCCCAAGCTTTCCCTATCGTTTTCTCTGTATCATGTAAAGACTTGGTTGTCTCTCTTTTTACATTTTCTCAAACTTTTCCAATGCCTAAAAAATCCGCAGAAGCATTAGCTACACAAAAAGTACTGCACAACATAACTGCTAAAAATAACTTCTTCATTTTTTGCTTCCTATGTTTAAAGTGTCTACGCCATAGCATTTAAATAAACTTTTTTTCGTGTTTTGTGTATTCGTTACATACATATGCGACATTTTAGTATTTTGAAACATTATCAAGACGTTTTTAGATTTAACGCAAAATGCGGTCTCTTAAATGAGGCTTTAAAACTTGCGATACAGATTAAAAAAAGAAAAAGACTTACTTGAGATGTCCGGTGAAGTAAAATTATCCGTTGATACTGATATTACGAGAAATAGAAATGAGATATATATTGTAGATAGTTGTATTTGGATTGATTTTTTCTCATACAAAAAACACTTTGAGGCAGTATCTATTCTTTTGACAGATAATTGCACCTTTGTCAACAAAGTAATTTTAGCAGAGTTATTGCCTTCGGCAAAGTAGTGAAAAAGTGTAAAATGTTTGCAGCTAGAAAGAACATCTTGCGTCATAAATAATTTTTTCAAAAGAAAGCAAAAAGTTTTTCAGAACTTTTAGAGAATAATTCTTTTCAATATCCGCGGCAAGTCTTCCCCA
>JAITND010000025.1 GCA_031290625.1 Endomicrobium sp.
TCCAGCTTTTGCCGACGACGAAAATAACATTAATGCAACTAAAATTACTGTAATTTTTTTCATAATAATCCTTTTATAATTTTTAATATACCCCTGCAAACATTAATAAAGCTTTTTGAATATTAGCCCCTCCCTTTTCATATTTTGGTTTTTGATCATTTTAATGCTTGATAAAAATCTTTCACCCACCCCTCCAAAAAAATTTTTTGCCATTCTAAAAATTGCGCGGCTAATTCAAAATATTCTTGATTTAGCTTGATCGCGATAAAATCGCCGCCCAACATTCAGATCCGCTCCCCGCGAAAGGTATTACGACGCTAAATGTTCCTTTTGGTTTGGCTGCTTTTATTTATCGGTCAATTCAAACGGCTTTTTCGTCGGATGCATAATTATTTTGCATTTATCCTGATCGCGGCGGTTGCGCGAACCAACTATGCAATCGTAAAATTTACAATACATAATCCTTTCATTTGACGAAGCACCGCCAGCTAATGTTGAAACTTTTATAACGTCTCTGGGCAAAGCCCAATTTTCGCAAGCATTGTAGTTGTATTTTACTAAATCAAATCTCGGGAGTCAACCCTAACATTCGGAATTTCGCGCAACGCAAACAAATGCAAGTAAACGACTGATTTAATCTACTTCCGACAGACAGTTTGATAGTAAAGAATTTTTACTGCGGCGAGAAAAATGGTAAATCAACGCTATATTTTACGGAAAAAAACAGAGCCGCAAAATGACTGCCGATATTCCCAAACATACAAAAGCAGAACTATAAACGGACAAAGGTCCGCTTAGTGGACTAGCGCCTTCGCGCTTAGTACCTTAAAATTCACAAATTAAAAGACGTTTTTTCATGGTTGTCGTCTCAAATGATACAAATTACTTTAACATTTTTGCGCTTTTGAGATGCTTCCTTATTAAGCTTTTAGGGGGCGACTTTTGAAAGCCACCCCCTAAAAGCTACGACAAAGACAATCCATATGAAGAAAAAACCTTTCGACTCAACGGCACGAAACGGCATAGTTTCTCATCTGGAAATTTGACTTTTAAAAAATAAAAAAGGATAATAGAAAAATGTAAATAGTTTATGCCCTCGTTTTCCTAGCTGGCATAATTTTTAAAACCCTGCAATGGACGTTTTAATTTTATCGTCTGAAAATTTATAAAAAGGAGGCGACTGATTTCTTTCTTGTCGACGTATAAATAAAAAAAAGGAGCTAGTTATGCAAAAAATAAAAATTTTATGCGTTTTTTTAGTTTTTAATTTTTTAATTTTCAATCCGGAAATTTCTCAAGCAAGTTTTTTTACAAAGCAAAATTTAAAAGATACTTTGGCTTTTTCAACTGTGGCGACTCTCGTGAGTGGCGCTATAGTCTTCTACATTAAAGACAGGATAGACTATAGGAAACTTCTGCCTGAAACTCAAGAAAAAATTCAAGAAAAATTAAGAATATATGATGAACTAAGAAATACGTAGACCTGATTGGAGAGAAATTCTGAGAAAGATTGAAAAAGAAGAAAGAGAAAAGACTATTTTAAATTAAAAGATGCAAAGCTAAATATTTCTGAAGAAATGAAAGCGTTTTTCTCGCCGACGATAAGCGACGGTTACGTCTTTGAATTTAAAAAAGAAGCGGAGCGTTATCGCAAAGAACTGAGTTTGATAGAAAAATTCGCGCAAAAAATGTTTTGTGGAGTGGAAAGTATAAGCTTATGCTTTCCACTCCACAAATTTTAATAATTTAAATACTTTGAAATTTAAACACAAATTTAGAAATTACCCGCTAGTTCCTCCATGTACGCCCTAGGGTGCAAGCAGGCAGGACACTTTTGGTAAGCTTCTTTGCTTTCATAAACAAATCCGCAATTACGACACTTCCATCTTATTAGCGCATCTTTCTTAAAAACTCTATCGTTTTCAAGATTATCAACAAGCTCCAAATATCTTGCTTCATGATGTTTTTCAGCAATACTTATATTTCTAAAACATTCCGCTATTTCCGGAAATCCCTCTTTTTCCGCAACTTCAGCGGCGGCAGGATAAAGCTTTGTATGCTCTTCATTTTCGCCTGCCGCCGCAAGTTTCAAATTTTCAACAGTGTCGCTGATAATACCGGAGGGGAAAGCACCCGTTATTTCAAGATGACCTCCTTCCAAAAATTTAAAGAATCTCTCGGCATGCTCTTTTTCGTTATCCGCAATCTCTGTGAAAATAGCAGCTATCTGTTCAAATCCTTCTTTTTTCGCTTTTGAAGCAAAATACGTATATCTCATTCTAGCCTGAGACTCTCCGGCAAACGACTCTAACAAACGCTTTTCTGTTTTTGTACCTTTAACTGACTTTGCCATAGTTAAAATACCCCCCCCCCGTTGAACTTTTTAACGACTATTTTATCTCAACTTCATTAAACCATTTACCATGCACATTGCAGTTTTCTATTACTTGCGCTTTCCCTTTTGCGCCGCTCTTCAAATGAATTACAGCCGCAGGATTTACATCCGCCATCGACATAACATTTGCAATAAATTTATTATCAAGATAAAAAGTTATTTCCGTTATGCGATGTTCCGGCAATGCAGGGTGAAGAATTTCTCCTATTTTCACATGAACATCAACACAGCCGTTGCCTGGTATTAAACCGCATTCGTTGACAACCTTAAAAGCAGGAATATGTTTCTTTTCAGATTCTCCTGAAACCGCTTTAAAATCAGGAGTTTTGTAAGCGTCTTCTTTTTCTTCAAAAGAATTCTTGGCGCGACACACAGGACATTCGGACTTGTTCCCGTCTAACGCAACATAACCGCAGACTTTGCAAACTAATCCTTTCATAGCGCCTCCTATAAATAAACCGCTTATTCTTCGTTTTTTATTTTTAAAGCAAACGATTTGCCCGTTTCAAAACACTTCTTTAATTCTTCTTCTGTAGGATTAAAAACAACTCTCAAAGACGAATCAAAAGCCGTAACATTAGAAATTGTATCTTGTATATCTTTTGCCGCTTCGCCACTCCAACCATAAGAACCAAAAGCAAAAGACTTGCGACCTTTGGCTTTGGATCCTTTTAAGAAATGTAAAAATCCCGCAATTACGGGAAGCATTTCCCCGTCGTGAGTTGAAGAGCCGAAAATCCAACCTTTCGCGTCTAGCATATAGGAAGCGATGTCTGTTCTGTCGTTTTTTGTAACATCAAAAAGAACAGCTTCAACTCCCTTTGAAGTTATACCCTCAATAATTTTTCTCGCCATTTTTTCAGTGGAACGCCACATTGTTTCATAAACAACCGCAATCCTTTTCCTGCATTTATGGGCAGACCAGTAAAAATATTTTTCCATAATGTCAGAAATATGTTTACGCCAAACAAGTCCGTGGCTTGGAGCAATAAAATCAATGGCTAGATTTAGTTTGCTTATAGCGCCAAGTTTAGAAGCAACAAGCATACTAAATGGCCAAAGAATATTGGCATAATATTTTTGAGCTTCTTCCATTAAGGCTCCAAAATCAACTTCATCGTCAAAAAGTTTGTTAGTTGCATAATGTTGCCCAAATCCGTCGTTTGAAAACAAGATTTTATCATATGCGCAATATGTAAACATGCTATCGGGCCAATGTATCATCGGGACATCTATAAATTCCAAAGTTCTCTTGCCAATGTTCAAACTTTGACCGGATTTTACGGCAGTCCATTGTCCGCTTACGCCGTAATATTTTAAAAGACCTTGTCTTGCTTTTTCAGTTCCGTAAACTTTAGCGTTAGGGCACACTTTTAAAACTTCTGGGAACGCTCCGGAATGATCAGGCTCAATATGATTGATAATAATTATGCCAATTTTTGACGGGTCTATTATACTTCTTATATTCTCTAAAAATTCTTTTTCAAAACCTTTGCAAACCGTATCAATTAGAGTAACTTTTTCATCAAGAATTAGGTAAGAATTATACGTAACGCCCCTTTTGGTTACGTATGTATGTCCGTGAAAGCGTCTTTCATTCCAGTCTACAGCTCCAACAGCATATACGCCATCTTTTACTATCTTTGCGACCATAAAAAACTCCTTTAACAATCTTTCAACCAATATTTACAACACAGCCCGATCTAAAAGTAAATCATAACAAATAAACTATAAGCTATAAAACCGTTATTATCTTTACTCGCATATTACAAGCAGGCAGGACACTTTTCGTATTCCAAAGAGTATTGAGCTCCGCAAACTGAACAAACTTTAATGTTTTTATTCTTTGATCCGCACGGTTTACAAAACGTTGGACTCATGCAGCCGTTTTTTAATTCGTCTTCACAATGAGGACATGAACAACCGCTAGAATTAGAGCGAGAATGACAATTACAGCTACCCATTTTATACCTCTAAAACACGCTTATTTTTTCTTATTTTTGTAATCTTGTATCGCTTTGCGCAATGCGTCGGCGCCAAGATTGGAGCAATGCAGTTTATTTGGAGGCAGCCCTCCCAAAGATTTAGCCACGTCGTCATTTGTAATTTTCATAACTTCATCAACCGTTTTGCCTAAAGCCATCTCGGAAACCATGGAAGAAACCGCTATCGCCGCTCCGCACCCAAAAGTTTTAAATTTTACGTCTTTTATTTTATTGTCTTTAACTTTTATGTAAAAAGTCATCATATCGCCGCACACAGGATTTCCTACTTCTCCTACGCCGTCAGCATCCTTTATTTCTCCCACATTTCTTGGATTTGCAAAATGATCCATAACTTTTTCAGAATAAAACGCCATACCGCCCTCCAATACTTCTGCCTTTCTCTATTGCAAAATCATTGCAACGCAAATCGCCTTCATAATTAAATAATCGCGACAACGGGCTATACTTCTATATCGCGACGGCAATGGTCATGACCCTCAAAATCTGCCTCTGGTCCTGCGGGTTTTCTTTCCCCAGTTTGAATAAAATAAGAATATAGAGGCGACATGTCTCTAAGCCTTTTAACAATCTTAGGGAATTCTTCAAGAACATAGTCTATATCTTCTTGCGTATTATACTTTGACAAAGTAAACAAAATTGAACCTTGTCCAACGGCAACATCAACTTTCATAGCATCTAAAACATGCGACATTTTAAGATTCTTATTCGCGCAAGCCGAACCGCTTGCCGCCATAATACCCTTAGCGTCTAAAAGCAAAAACAACGCTTCGCCTTCCACAAACTCAATTGAAAAATTTACATTGCCTGAAAGACGATTATCCAAAGCTCCGTTTAAATAAATATGTTCTATTCTCTTTGGAAGCTCTTCTATAAGTTTATTTCTTAATTTCTCAATCTTTCTGCTATTGGCTACAGTTTCTTCTTTAGCTATTTCACAGGCTTTTCCAAAACCCACAATAGCAGGAATATTTTCAGTCCCTGCGCGCTTAGAATACTCCTGTACGCCTCCGTCCATCTGAGGAACAATACGTAAACCTTTCTTTAGATATAGAACCGCAACTCCTTTTGGTCCATACATTACCGGAGACGATAGAGTCAGAGCGTCAACGCCCAACTCTTTTACATCTATAGGCATCATGCCGCCAGCGCTTACTGCATCGGTATGAAAAACAATAAAATCATTAACCTTTCTATTTTTAACCGCTGAAGCCAATTTTTTTATATCTTGTATAGTGCCGACTTCGCTATTGGAATACTGTATTGAAACCAAGAACGTATCTTTCCGCAACGCTTTTAAAAGTTCCGCTTCGCTTACATTTCCTTTTTCATCAACAGGAATATAAGTTATTTCAAAACCATCTCTTTGAAGTTTTTTTACAGCATTTAAAACAGAAAAATGCTCTATAGCCGATACCACGATATGCTCGCCTTTAGGCTTTAAAACTTCGGCAATGCCTTTTATCGCCAAATTATTTGATTCAGTGCCGCAAGAGGTAAAAATAATCTCGCCGGCGTCAGCGTGTATGTAGTCTGCAACTTGTTTTCTTGCAATTTCAAGAGCATCTTTAGAGACAGAACCCAAAGAATAAATACTCTGAGGATTACCGTAATACTCAAGAAAAAACGGCTTCATAACATCAAAAACTCTCTCATCAAGTCTGGCGTTAGACTGATTATCCAAATATATTTGCTTCATAAGTCAGTCCTCTCGTTATGCTATTTCAAAAACAGATTTCGGTTGGCCGCAAACATGGCATACCCAGTCTTCAGGCAGCTGTTCAAAAGGCGTTCCGGGAACAATTCCTTTATCGGGGTCTCCTATTGCCGGATCATAAATATCTCCGCATACAGAACATTTCCGCTTTTCCATAACACCCTCCTTAAATTCAAGATACTATTAAGTTTAGGCTTCTAAAAGATTGCCTAATATTATCACTTTTTACATAACTTTTTGCAATACGTATATAAATCTTACATTTTACTTCTCATGGACGAGCAACCCTATGTTTTGGCAAAGCGCTTTTTTCTTTATCCATAGGAATAGAAGCTGAATATATCCGCGCATATTCTTTAAAAGTATTAACATCAATACTTCCGACAAAAACAAATTTGTAATCGCCTGAGTTTATCGGATAGTAGAAAAAGGAGTATTTTTGCGAGCGAAAAAGTAAGAAAAGAGGAGTCTATTTTTGATTTTGGATTCTTTAGAAGTTTAAAAATAATTTTCAAATCAAAGATTTTATATTATATATTAAAATCTTTACGGACTCTTTGTCTAAACTTACGGAAGCAAACTTATAGAAGTTAAGTTTGTCGCATATTTCCATTATCTTGGCAATATAGGCTTTATCCGCTCCTGAATTTAATAGTTGTTCGTTTATTTGAACTCCGGACAAGTTGTCAGACACTATTCCTATTTTAATAGTTATAATCTCCATTAAAGATTGATAAATTAAAATTACAGCCAAGTTCAAATTATTCTTTGAAACTTCAAACTCCGCATTCTTTAAGAGCTTTTGAATTTTTGCAATAGAAGAAATATTTTTTCTCAACGGATTTGTCTGTATTTTTTTATATGCAAAAATTGTCAGCAATAAAATAATAAACGGAGCAAATATTAAATAAAATGAAGGCTTTTTTACAAAATGTCCTTTAAATTGTTTCAGATTTTTTATCGGCTTGTTATAATTTATATCGCTACGAGTTGCATCTACGCCCGATTCTACGCTAGAAGAATCAGACAAGTAAACAGATTCGCCTCTTATAACTATTATTTGCGGTTGCGTTTTTATAGTATCATACCGTTTCTTTGCAGGATTAAAAAAAGAAAGACTTGCCGCGGGTATTTGTTTATCTCCGGGAATCTGAGGTATAAATATAATTTTAAATTCTTTTGAATTATCTAAAGCGTTTGCAACAATTGCGTCGTACTTTTTAAAACCACTATAATCGTCAAAACGTATATCGGCGACGCTTTTCATATTGCCGTCGCCGCTAACTGTAACCGTCAAAGTTACGGGTTCATTCGTTTCGGCATTTTGTTTATCAACCGAAGCTTTTATTTTGAAATTGCCGACAGCTCCCGTAAAATCCGAAGGTCTTCCTTTTTGCGGCAAAGCAATAACTTTTATTTCTATAGGATTTGTTTCCAAAACTTTGGCGCGTCCTCCCGCCATATTTGAAAAGACAGAAAAAAGGTCGTCGTCCGAACCTGAAAAGTCCATAATAGTTATTTTAAGTTTCGTAGGGGCGATCGTTTTTACACCCGCTCCCGCGGGATACAAAATAGTATCAACTTCGTCAACGCGATAGTTAGAACCGTCAATAACTTCGTAACGATCTTTCGGTTTAGAGCCGTCGTTCCAAAAACCAGTAAAATCAGGAGGATAATATTGAGGATTGGATATTAAATCAATGTTTCTATAAAAATTAAATTTGTAAACAAGCTTTTCATTTTCATAAACTGTCGTTTTGTTTACTGAAGCTTTAACAAACGCTTTTCCGGGAGGATTTTGCGATAAATGGCGACGGACGCTTGCCTGCATTGAACCTGCGGAAGAAACGCTCTGAATATTTTTAGCGGGAGCGACCTCTATTTCTATACTTTCAGTCGAGTATGTTTTGCCATTATAAGTTATCGTAGCAGGCGGTATCGTAAACTTTCCAGTTTTTTTTGGACCTAAAGTATACCTATAAGTAACGCTCGCGTTAGACTTCCCGTTTACTATAGTCATACTTTGCGAAGTAGACGCGCCAAACCTGTTAAATTCAAATAAATTTCCTATTTGATGATCCGGCAGATTTCTTCCGTTTCCGCTTACCGTAATTGAATATATAAAAGAATCGTTTAAAGCGACCGTTTTTTTATCCACAGACGCATTAAACGAGATAACGTCCGCATATAACGACGACGCTGCAAACGATAGAATTGCTAAACAAAATATCTTTTTAATCATTTACCAATCCTCTTGCGGTTGATTTATTAAAGGTTCTTTGCTTCTATTTTTAAGTTTATTTAAATTTTTATCAGCTTCATTGTAATAGTTTAAAAACATTACGGACCGCATATCTTTATTGTCATCTTTTTTTATTTGGTTTTGTCGCGCGGACTCGCTTTTATCCGTTTGTTTGTTTTCTTGAAGTTTTTTTTCATTTTTAACCTCGGATTGTTTTTGTTTAGATTGCTCTTTATCTTTTTGAGCGTCAATTAAATTTTTTATTTTATCGCTTATTTCTTGCTTGTGTTTATCAAGCTCTTTTTTTTCTTTTTCTAACTCTTTTTGTTTCTCATTATCGCCTTTTTTGGAATCAGCGCCTTTTTTGCCATTTTCTTCTTGAAGTTTTTTTTCATTTTCTTTCTGAGCTTTATCGTTTTGTTCCATCTGCTTTTTTAAATCTTGCTCTCGTTGATTTTGTTTTTGCCTGTCATTTTCATATTTATCATCTTTATTCTCTTGTTTATTATTTTTCTCGTCTAATTTTAACAATGCAAGCTCAAGATTATATTTTGCGTCTCTATCATTTGGATTAAGTTTCAAAGCTTCTTTGTAAAAATCTGAAGACTCCTCAAAATTATTCTTTAAGAATTCAACGTTGCCCATACCATACAGAGCCGCAAATTTATCTTCTTTTACAGCATCCGTAGAATTTATGACAACTGTATATTTTGTCTGCGCTTCGTCTAGCTTATTTAATTTATAGTCGGCTCCGGACGAGTTGTTAATTACAACGTAATTTCTGGGACTATTTTTAAGCTCATTATCAAAAGTTTGCGCCGCCGATTCAAAATTTCCTTTGTTAAAATATTGTACGGCTCTATTATTGGCTCTTATATTCCTATTTGATAGAAATAACAACAAAAATAGAAGCGCCAAAAGCGCAAAAAAAACAATTATTTTAATAAAAAGCCTTTTTTCTACTTTCATTTCTTCAATCTCTTTACAGGAAATAACAATTCTATAAACAACAGCGCCAAAGCGACAAATAAGAATATTTGAAATCTGTCTATCTTGCCACCCCTTTGGCTGATCTCATTTTTATTTTTTTCTAAATCTCTTACTGCTTTTGACAGTTCCCTTGAAATATCTCTACCTGAAGCGTCAAAATATTTCCCGCCGGTTTCACTGGCAACGCTTTTGAGCAAACTAGCGTTTATCTTGCTTACAACAACCTGACCAGTTCCGTCTCTAATATAGTCCTTTATTGCTCCACTTTCGTCTTTTACGGGAACTGGAGAACCGGACGTCGTGCCAATGCCAACTGCAATAATTTTCAATCCCGCTTTTTTAGCTTCGTTTACGGCTTCTTTTATTTTTGAATCGTGGTCTTCTCCGTCGCTTATTAAAATCATAACTTTCCCGCCTAAAAGCTCTTTTCCCACAGCTTTTGAAGCCAGAATAACGGCATCGCTTATTTGAGTGCCGCCCATAGGAAGACTGTCAGCCTCAACGCTTTGTAAGAACATTTTTAGAGCCTGAGAATCGTAAGTCAGTGGGCATTGCCACATAGCAGTTCCTGCAAAGGCAATAACGCCTATTTTTTCGTCGGGGTTCTCTTCAACAATCTTTAACGCCATATCTTTGGCTTTTTCAACCCTGTTCGGCTTCAGATCTTGAGCTAGCATACTTTTTGAAACGTCTAAAGCTATAACGATTTCAGAAGATTCTTTTATTACAGTTTTCTTTTTATCGCCAAATTGCGGACGCGCCAAAGCAATAATAATAAAGAACAAAACCGCAAGAATTAAAAGATTTTTAACTCTATAAGCGCTTAAATTAACATTTGTAAGCGACAAAAAGTTGACCCGAGATACAAGCAATGCCAAATCCGCCGTTCTTTTACGAAACGCCAAATAAAGAAAACCAGCTAAAACCGGAATCAATAATATAAGCAGTAAATAAATTTTATCTGCAAACATTTTTGTAACCCTATGCGAGATTTGCCAGCAATCTGTTGTCCGAAACGCCAAATCAAGTTCAGCATGACGACAAAACTTGACAACTGGATTGCGCGACTTTGCGCATTTATGTTCTTGCTAACAACTATTTTCATCATTGTAACTATGAGATTCATTTCAGATTATTATCGTCATTGTAACGAAAGTCGGGGTTTCTCTTGCAGCTTGCGCTGAATTTACTTCAGAATCTTCAACGGTAGATTTAATCCATAATATCAGTTTGCTCCCCATCCCCGCTCAATGATACAATTACTAGCATTCGTTTACATATGTCCGACCATATTCTATGGAAGTTTCCTTAAATAAGTGTTTTCCAAAATTATTATAAGCAACAATAAAATAAAAGACGGTAACAAGAAGTATTTGTAAAGCTCGTCATAATTTGTAAATTGCGTAACTTCAATATCATACTTTTCCAACTTATCTATTCGTTTCATAATATTTTCAAAAGATTTTGCATCTTGCGCTCTAAAATACGCCCCGCCTGTATTTTTAGCGATTTCCCTCAATATATTTTCGTTTATAGCCTCTTGAATAACTCTGACTTCCCTTCTTCCAAAAAATGGATCGTCAACTTCATAAATCGCTCCTTCCGGACTGCCAACGCCTATTGCGTATACTTTTATATTGTATTCTCCGGCTATTTGCGAAGCTGTTATCGGATCAATTTCTCCAGTATTATTATTGCCGTCCGTTACAAGAATTATAATTTTGCTTTTAGCTTTGCTGTCTTTTAGTCTATTAACCGAAGTCATTATTGCAGAGCCTATAGCAGTGCCGTCCATTCCAGCGTCGCCGATCTGTATATTATTTACAAATTCAACAAGAGAATCCTTGTCAGTCGTCAGAGGACATTGCGTGAAAGCAAGCCCCGCAAAAACAATAAGACCGATTCTGTCATACTTTCTTTCTTTTATAAAATCTTGCGTAACCTTTTTTGCCGCTTCCATTCTGTTTAACGGTCTAAAATCCAAAGACCGCATGCTTGTCGAAGCGTCCAACGCCGTTATTATGTCTATGCCTTGATCGTTTGACCGCTCGTAGACAGTTCCTTTTTGAGGTCTTGCAAAAGCAACAATCGTCAAAACTACGGCGACGTACTTTAAAATATTTAAAAGTTTAAAAAGTTTTTCTTTTAAACGCAACCTGTTTGTTCTCAGCAATTTCGCTTGCGGAAAGACTATCATAGTATTAAAAAATTTTTTATCCCAAAAATTTATATATAAAAATACAGCGACCAAAACGGCAAAAAATATAAAAACGTATCCCGGACTTGCAAACTTCATATTAACTCCAAAAGTTTTCTCGTAAAAACATAATTATCTTCTATTTCTTTTTCGTTCGGCGTAAAATCGGCATATCTTGCAAGGTTAAAAACTTTTAAATAGCTCTTAAATTCATTTACGTTGATTTCCGCGGGCAAAAACTCTTTGGCTTTTTCAAAAAATTCCGACGTAGTCATTTCCATAGCGTTAAATTTGTATTGTTTGGAAATATATGTTCTCAAAATCTCAGACATTTTGTAATAAAAGCTTCTTATAGTTAGGTTTGTTCTGCTTTGATATAAATCATCTAAATTGTTTAAAACCGTCGTTTTTTCATCAAGAACGACAATTTTTGATTTTTTGCTTTCTTGTTTAATATTTTTTACGATATATATCGCCGACATTACAATAAGAACCGACGCAATAACAATCGCAACAATAAAGAAAGATTTTATTCTTAATTTTTTTAAACCCTTTATATCCTTTATATTTGCATTTTTAGAGTCTGTTATAAGACTTTGTATCTCGACGCCCTTTTCGGGAGTAAAAAACAAATTATTCATTCCGTCAGGATTTATGTAAAACACAGTCAAAGGGTTTACTGTCAAATGTCCAGTTTTATACGCAGAAATATCAAATTTCAATTCATAACTATTATTATCCGCGGACAAACGTTTAATATCAATCCCCAAAATTTCAAAATCTTCTAATTTAAAATTTTGAGTCGTAGATATTTGAGCGTTTTTTGGAAGTTCAACTTTCACGACAAGCTCAACCGTATCGCCGATATAAGCTTTGTCCTTGTTTAACGAGACCGTTACAACTTCTTGCGCGCGCAAAAACATACGGCAATTTATAATAAGCGAGATACAAAATATAAAAAATTTAATTTTCGGCATTTATTTTAAACCCGCTTTCATTTCTCTTCTTTTAAAAAATTTTATAATAGGCTTTACATAGGAATCCTTACTGTTTAAATTTATTACTCCTACTTCGGCTTTTTTAAATATTTTATCAGCGCTATCTTTAAAATATAAAGCCTTTCGTTTAAAGTCCTCCGCTAAAGACGAAGCGTCCGCTATTATTGTCTCATTTGTTTCCGGATCTTTCATTTCAATAAGACCTATTTTTGGAATATCGACTTCTCTTTCATCTTCTATTGTTATACAAATCAAATCATGTCTTTTTGCCGTTACCGCTAAATCCTTTTCATAATTTCCATCTTGAAAGTCCGAGATTAAAAAAACAATAGCTCTTCTAGTCCATATTTCATTTATCGCTCTTAAAGCCGTTGAAATTGAAGTTTTAAGACCCTTAGGATTTGAACTTAATATTTCGTTTATAATTCTTAAAACATTATTTTTGCCTTTGCGAGGCTTAATAATCTTTTCTACTTTATCAGTGAAAGAAAGCATGCCTATTGTATCGTTATTTTTTAAAGAAGAAAATGCAAGAAGCGCAGACGCTTCGGCAACGACTTCAGATTTTAATTTATCAGAACTTCCAAAATTTTGCGAAGCGGAAACATCTATAAGAAATATTACCGTTAATTCTCTTTCTTCTGCAAATAGTTTTATAAAGGGTTTTCCATGCCTTGCGGTAACATTTCGATCGATGCTCCTAAAATCATCGCCGATTTGGTATTCCCTGACTTCGGAAAATTCTATTCCCCGACCTTTAAAAACGCTCTGATATTGTCCGGCAAAAATCTCGTTGACAAGTTTGTTTGATCTTATTTCAAGCCGCCGTATTTGTTTTTTTAATATATCTTTGTCCAACATATGTATGGGTATCCTATAGATCAATTTCTTAAAACAGCATGACGGACGACTATTATAATTTTCTACATTTTTCTACGGAACTTCGACTCCGCCAAAAATTTTGTCTATTATATCGTCAGAAGAGACGGAATCTGCTTCCGCTTCGTAAGTTACAAGTATCCTGTGTCTTAAAACATCATGTCCTATTGTTTTTATGTCTTCAGGTATAACATACCCTCTGCCCTGCAAAAAAGCATAAGCCTTAGCGGCGAGAGTCAAATTTATCGTAGCTCTTGGCGAAGCACCGTAAGAAATCATACTTTTTAAATCTTTTAGTCCGTACTCGTCGGGATTTCTTGAAGCAAAAACTATATCCACTATATAATTTTTAACTTTATCGTCGACATAAATCCGTTCTATTAAATCTTTTGCTCTTTTAACGTCTTCCAAAGTTATAACGGAATTTATTTTGGGCGACGCGCGCGTCATTCTTTCTAATATAATCTTCTCGTCAGATTTGCTCGGATAAGAAACTTTAAGCTTAAGCATAAACCTGTCAACCTGAGCTTCGGGAAGAGGGTAGGTCCCTTCCTGTTCTATAGGGTTTTGCGTAGCCATAACCAAAAATGGTTTGGGAAGCTCGTATGTAGCGTCGCCAATTGTAACCTGTTTTTCCTGCATAGCTTCAAGTAAAGCGCTTTGAACTTTAGCGGACGCGCGGTTAATTTCGTCAGCCAACGCTATATTTGTAAAAACAGGACCTTTTTTTACGGCAAAACTGCCGTTTTGAGGATTGTAAATTAACGTACCGACAACATCGGCTGGAAGCAAATCTGGGGTAAACTGTATTCTTTTATAGTCGGCTTTTATGGTTGACGCTAAACTTTTTACAGCAAGAGTTTTTGCTAGACCCGGAAGACCTTCAAGAAGAATATGTCCATCTGAAAGAAGCCCTATTATCATTCTTTCAAGAACATATTTTTGCCCTACAAGAACGGTTGAAATTTCATTTAAAAGTTTTGAGACAAAAACGCTTTCTTGCATGATTTGTTTGTTAAGAGAATCAATGTCAATCGGCATTTAAAAAACCTCCGCAATAAAATAATACGACGGGTTGCGTCTTGAGAGATAAAAAACAGATAACTTGAAACAAATGTTGTCTATAATTATACTCATATTAAAAACGCATTTCAATTTCCTAAGCTATCGCCTGATTTTATAATTTGATAAGAAACGATAAGTTTTTAATTGAAAAAGCTCCAAAAGGGGAGCTTTTTTTGGAAATTCTGGAGTTTTTAGCCAAAAACGTCAATTTTTTACGCCAGAAAACTATCCTTTAAATTAGATACCGCCTAGGGAATATATTATCAACGCCAAGAATTCCATTCACATCAAAGCTTTTTTTGAATTTAGCCAGCTCTTTAAAACCTTCTTCCCCGAGCATTTTTTTCAAAAAAACATGTCTTAACTTCCCTATGCCGTGTTCAGCAGACACCGTACCGCCAAGTTCAACAACTTTCCGAGCAATGCGGACATACATTTGCCTACATTCGCTATATTCCCGTTCATTTGCGGCAACTATATTTGCATGCAGATGATTCTCGCCAATATGTCCAAATGTTAAATTAAAAACGTCCGCTTTTTTAAATTCTTGTTCGCAAAAATCAACTATTTCGGAAAGTTTGCCATCTGGCACGGCAAAGTCCGTACCTACTTTTGGAACTTTATTCTTTTTAACGATTTCATTCACTTTCTCAGGAATTCTATGCCTAAATACTCTAAACTTTTCAAACTCAGAAAGGTTTGAAGCAAACCAAACTCTCTCCAACTTTATACCGCAGATTTCAATTTCTTTTATCCATTGTTCCATCAAAATATCAGAATTATCTTCATAAATATCCTGTTCAAACATAACGCCCGCTTCAACATTTTCAGGTATAACGGGATAGTCGTCTTTTATTAAAAGCAACGCGTTTTTATCAAAATACTCCAAAGACATGACGCTAATTGAATTTTTCAAATTTTCTATTTTTGTTTTTGTAGATATATCTTTTATATTTCTGACAAACCAGTAGGCTTTATTTTTATCGTCAAAAAATATTATGCCTCCAAAAACTTCTTTAAAATGAGGAATAAGTTTTAACACAGCTTCAATAAAAACGCAAAGAGTGCCTTCAGAACCTATAAGAACGTCTATAATGTCCGCTTCGGGATAGTTATAATAACCCGCAGCGTTTTTGATATTTGGAAGAATATACTTCGGAAGAGTTATTTCTTTTTTGCCTTTATTAGTATCAAAAATTATCTTTCCATTTTTATCTGCAAAATACTTTCCGCGCTCAATAAACGCAATAGAACCGTCTGCAAACGCAACTTTTAGAGCTTTAACATAATCTCTTGTGACTCCAAATTTAAATCCTCTGCCGCCAGATGCGTTTGTCGCAATGTTGCCTCCGATAAATGCATTTTTTTCCGTAGGATCCGGAGGGTACAGCCACCCTTCGTTACTAGCTTTTGATTTTATATCGTTAACTCTCGCTCCAGCTTGCGCTGTAATCAAAGCATTATTCTCGTCAATTCTTTTTATTTCGCCTATTCTATCTAATTTTTCCAAAGATAAAACAACTCCGCCAAAAGCGAGTCCTGAAGCTGTGTTCGCAGTTAACGCGCCGGCAACCGTTACGGGTATTTTTTTAGCCGACATCTCTTTTAGAAAAACCGGCATATCTTCTTCTTTTTCCGCTATAGCGACAAAATCGGCGTTAGAACCTCTAACGCCCGAATTGTCTTCAAAATAATTTTGAATTATATCTTTGTCTTTTTTTATTATCATAAAGCGCTATTGTCTTAACTTAACGCCCAAGTCAGAGTCCAACTTATTTAAGAGAACCTCAACATCGTCGTTTACTTCTTTATCGCTTAACGTTTTTTCGTCGTTTTTGTATGACAATCTGAAAGAATAGCCGATTTTTCCTTCGCCTAATTTAGTTTCGTCGCCATATGCAGAAAATAGCGAATACTCCTTTAAGATACCGCCGGATTTCGCGACGTTTTTTATAACTTCTTCTATTTTTGCAAACTGTAAAGACTTATCCGCAGTTACGGAAACGTCCCTTTTTACCGCGGGGAATTTAGAGTACGCTTTATAGAAAGACGTTTTTTTGACGCATATATTCTCAACAGGCTCCAAATCCATTTCAAAGTAAAAAACTTCGTCTTTAATATCGCTTGTAAGCGAAGGCTTTACAATGCCAAACCGTCCTATAACTTTGCCTCTAAAAAGAATGGACGCCGTTTTTCCCGTATGGAAATAACTTGAAGGGGTTAAGTTCTCCGCTATCATGAACTCTTCCGACGGCAAAATATTTTTTATTATACCGCCGCCAAAATAAAAATCAAATTTAAGGCTTATTTTTTGTTCAGTCCATTTCCACCACTCATGCCAAACTCTGCCATACATTATGGCGGCAAAAGTCTTTCTTTCTCCAGACTCTGCAAAGATTTTGCCATGTTCAAACAATGTTACAGTCTCAGCGCCTTGGCTTATGTTAAGCGTTAAATTTTTAAATAACCCGGGAAGCAAGGACGATCTTAAAACTTCGTTTTCCTTAGATATTGGGTTTGCTATTTTGTAGTAATGTTTTAATCCAAATTTTTCAAGCTCTGCAATTTCTAAAAAACTGCAATTCAAAGCTTCGCTAAAACCAAGACCGTTTAGCCTAGTTCTAAACTCTTCAATTATAGCCGAAAGAAATGAATTGTTTAGCGTATAGGCATAATCCGCATGCGTTTTTGAAGTAGGCGTACCGTCGTATCCTTTGATTCTTGCTATTTCTTCAATTAAATCAACCTCTATTTTTATATCGTTACGCCATGAAGGGATAGTACATAAAATCACCTCGCCTCTTGGCTGTAAATCTATACCCAAAAACCTTAAAATTTCGCCTATTTCATTTTCTTCAACGGTATAACCCAAAATCTTACTTACTCTTTCAACCCTTAAAGCTATTTTTGTCCTTTCGTACTTAATAGCATGCAAATCCTCCAGAGCTTCTTGCTTGCCACCAGCGATTTCAGTTATAAGATTTGCCGCTCTCCATAAGGCAAGCTCGGCTATGTCCCAACCCAAACCCCTTTCAAACCTGTAAGAAGAGTCTGACGAAAGATTTAATTTCTTTGAAGTTTTTCTTATTGAAGCAGCGTCAAAAATGGCGCTTTCAAGAAAAATTGTCTCGGTATTGCCGTCAACGCCTGAGAACTCGCCGCCCATTACTCCGGCTATAGCGACAGGCTTTTGTTCATCGGCTATAACAAGCATTCCAGAGTCCAGCTTATATTCTTTACCGTCAAGAGCGGTTATTTTTTCCAAGTCGCTAGCTTCTCTTATGATAATTTTTTTTGAAGAAAGTTTAGTTATGTCAAAAGCATGCAAAGGCTGTCCAAGTTCAATCATAACGAAGTTTGTTATGTCAACTATATTATTTATTAACCTTGTTCCGCTCTTTGCCAAAACGTCCGCGAGCCATTTCGGCGAAGCTCCAACTTTAACGCCCGAAATAACGCTTCCTATATATCGTTTGCATAAATTAGATTTTATCTCAACGCAGTTTAATACCGGAAGCTTTTTTAGAACTTTTACTTGCGGGACAGACACAACTTTACGGAGTTTAGCCCCGATTTCTCTAGCAATGCCTAAATGGCTTAAACAATCGCCTCTGTTAGTCGTTATTTCTATTTCCAAAACAGAGTCCATGCCTTCCAGAACGTTTTCAAGAGGAAGCCCTATTTTTGTTTTTTCGTCAAGAACAAAAACGCCTTCGGATTCTTCTTTTATTCCAAGCTCTTTTTCCGAGCAAATCATGCCTTGAGAATCAACGCCTCTTATCTTTGATTTCTTTATTTCAAAGTTTCCCGGAAGAACCGCTCCGATTTTTGCAAGAGGAACAGTCTGTCCCGAAGCAATATTCTTTGCTCCGCACACTATTGAATATTCCTTAATTCCGTCGCTTACTCCGCACAAAGAAAGTTTGTCCGCTCCGGGATGTTTTTGAACGTTTAAAACCTTTACCGTTACAACATCAGTCCAACCGCAACCTTGCGAAACTACAGAAGCTTCTATGCCAATAGACGTAAGCGTTGATGCGACATCTTTGGGGCTTAATTCAAAATCAACAAATTCTTTTAGCAAGTTATATGATATTTTCATATTTAATTCCTTAAAACTGTTTTAAAAATCTCAAATCATTTTCGTACAACAAACGAATATCGTCAATTCCGCGCTTAAACATGGTTATTCTCTCTACGCCGAGTCCAAAAGCGTAACCAGTATATTTTTCGCAGTCGTAACGAACGGACTTTAAAACGTTTGGGTGTACCATGCCGCAACCCAAAACTTCTATCCAGCCTGAAGATTTGCACAGTCTGCATCCCTTTCCCTTGCAGAAAACGCACTGCATATCAACTTCCGCCGAAGGCTCGGTAAACTGAAAGTGCGAGGGTCTGAAACGCATTCCTATATCGGATCCGAAAAATTTGCGTATAAAGTCTGACACAACAGCCTTTAAATCTGCAAATGTTACGTTCTCATCTACAACCAAGCCTTCCACCTGATGGAATGTTGAAAAATGCGTAGCGTCGGAAGCCTCGTTTCTGTAAACCTTACCCGGAACGATAACTCTTATAGGGGGCTTATGTTTTTCCATAACATGAATTTGACCGGGAGAAGTGTGCGTTCTAAGCAGCGCTTTCATGCCTTCAAGATAAAAAGTATCCTGCGTATCTCTAGCAGGGTGGCTTTCTGGAATATTTAAAGCCTCAAAATTATACCACTCGGTTTCTATTTCAGGTCCTTCGGCAACTGCAAAACCAAGAGATTTAAAAACAACGTTTATATCCTGTATTGTTTGTATTATCGGGTGGAAACTTCCCTTTGAAAACGGAAAGTAAAGACTTTTAGAGCAATCAAGCTTTTCCTCGCGCATTTTTTCATCAAGTAAAGCCTTTTTAAGATTTTCTTTTTTGCTTTCTATTTCAACTTCTATAACGCTTTTGGCGTTATTTGCTTCCGAACCGATTCTTTTTTTGTCTTCAATTGAGCGCGAAGACAGCGACTTTAGAATTTGCGTTAAAACGCCGTTTTTGCCGAGATACTCCGTCTTAATGTTTTCAAGCGCCGCGACATCGGCGTTTTTTATCTTTTCCAACGCTTCATTTATAATCCGCCCAATATCTTTCATTGCCAAATCCTTTCTCTATAAGTTAGTTTTGAACGCCTATAAGTTTGTTCAAACGGTCTCTAGCTATTTTATAATCGGGACTGATAGCCAAAGCCTTTGAATACATATCTTTTGCTTCGTTAGGCAAATTAGAAACTTCTTTTATTAGTCCAATATTATAATAAGCTTCCGCGTTTGACGGGTTTACTGCTAAAACTTTTTTAAATTCCGCAATCGCTTCGTCAAATTTATTGTTTAAAAAATAAAATTTCCCCAACTCTATATGATTTGCTTCTTGAGAATCTTCCTTTATCATTATTTTCCCTCTTTCAATTTAGCCAAAGATTCTTTTGAACCAACAACCACAAAAATATCGTTTTGGCTTATTTCGTCGTCAGGTCCCGGCACCATATTTATTTCCTCTTTCATATCGCTTTGACCATCGTCGTTAATAAACAGAATCTGTTTGCGTATGGCAATAATATTAACTCCATAGCTGTTTCTAAATCCGGAGCTTTTTATTGTTTTACCCCAAATTTCTTTAGGGGCAACTATTTCAATTAAATTATATTCTTTTGAAAGCTCTATCTGTTCCAAAATGTTCGGCGATATTATGCCGTCGACAAGTTTTTTTGCCATTTCAAGTTCAGGATATACTATTGTATCTGCCCCTATTTTAGCGGCAACTTTTGAATGCCATGAACTTGCAGCCTTCACAATAATATTTTTAACACCGAGTTCTTTAACTATCAATGTTGAAAGAATGCTTGTTTCTATACTTTCGCCTATTGAAACTATAACGCTATCGCAATCAGCAATCCCCGCATCTTCCATAGCTTTCTCATCCGTAGCGCCGGCTATCAACGCCTGAGTAACAAACGCGCTTATTCTATTGACTATTTCGGCATCGTTGTCAATAGCCAAAACTTGTATGCCTTTCTTTTCAAGTTCTACGGCTACATTGTAACCAAACGTTCCAAGTCCTATAACGGCATACTGTTTCTTTTTCATCAGATTCCGCCTTTTATCCGACTAATACTCTGCCTTCGGGATATTTAATCTTTTTCTTTTTAGCGATTGGATTTACCATTACTATAAGCATCGTTAATATTCCAATTCGTCCCGCTATCATGGCTATAACGACATATATCTTACCGGCTAAAGACAAATCGGGCGTAACGTCAAGAGATAATCCAACCGTAGCTAAAGCAGATATTACTTCAAAAACAACAGTTACGGGTCTTAAATAATTTTCTTGCAGCATAAAGACAAGCGACAACAACGCTATTAAAGCAAAAAATATTATAAAAATAACTAGAGCTTTTTTCACCAAATCAGACGGTATTCTTCTTTTAAATAAGACATAGTCTTTGTCGCCAGTCAAGACGCTTTTTACAAATACGCAAATTAAAGCGACAGTCGTAACTTTTATACCGCCGGCTGCACTTCCCGGAGCGGCGCCGATAGACATAAAAATCATCAACGCAATCTCGGTAAATTCATTAAAAAATGACGGCGACACAGTATAAAACCCTGCCGTTCTGGCGCTTATAGCTTGAAAAAAAGCGTTGTTTATTAAATAAAATAACCCTTGCCCTTTTAGAGCGTCCGAAAATAAAAACAATAAAAACGACAAGCCTATAATTATAGCTGTTACAAAAAGAACAACTTTTGTATGCGTGGACAAATGTCTGCGTTTTTCTTTATACTTATCGTAAATATCAACAATAACAAAAAAGCCAAGCCCGCCAAAAAGTATCAAACCCGCTATTACATACAAAATAGCCGGATTACCGGCAAACATAGTAAGACTGTCGTTAAAAACGCTAAATCCCGCATTACAAAACGCCGTTATTGAGTAGAATACGCCTAAGTAAACAGATTTTAAAAATGAAAAATCCTTTAGAAAAATCAAAGTTAAAACAACGGTTCCGACAAACTCTATTCCTAAAACAAAAATAATTGCCTTTGAAAGAAGATATTTTAACCCCTTAAAAGACGACGCGTCAAAAAGTTCCTGCATGATGCGCCTGTCTTTTAAAGCCATCTTGCCCAACATCAACGTAACTACAGTAGAAACAAACATGTATCCCAACCCGCCCAATTGAGTTAAGGTTAAAATAATTATTTGTCCAAAAGTAGAATAGTACTCGCCAATATTTACAACCGAAAGTCCGGTAACGCATACGGCAGAAACTGAAGTAAACAGATTTGTAATGAAAGAAAATCTGCTAAAGCTATGAGCGGCGGGCAACGACAAAAGCGCCGTCCCTGCCGCTATGAGTCCGAGAAAAAACAATATTAACGTTTTTGGCGGAGAAAATTTCATTGACTTCTGCTTAAGCAGCTTTAGCTATCTCAACCAATTGCTTGAAAGTAGCGTTATCATTTACCGCGATTTCAGCAAGCATTTTTCTATCTATAGCTACGTTAGCCTTTTTAAGACCTGAAATAAATTTATTGTAAGAAATTCCTTCTTCTCTTACAGCGGCATTAAGACGAACTATCCAAAGAGTTCTGAATTTGGATTTATTGTCTTTTCTTCCCGTATAAGCATAGTTAAGAGAACGTTCAACCTGTTGTATAACCATTCTCCAACGGTTTTTCTTCGTCGCATAAGAACCTTTAGCAAGCCTAAATATTTTTTTCTTTTTTTGCCTTGTATATACTACGCTTTTTGCGCGCATCGCAAATCTCCTTGATTATGTAAATACAAAATTAACGTTAAAAACTGTAAGGCATAACTTTCTTCATAGTCTTCATGTCTGAATCGGCAACTATAACAGCCTTTCTTGACTTTCTGTTCTGATTGCCAGAATCGCCGGTCATCAAATGTCTCTGTCCAGGCTTTTTATATTTAACTTTTCCTTTTCCCGTAACTTTGAAACGTTTTTTTGCTCCGCGGTGAGTCTTCATCTTAGGCATCTTTTTCTCCCGTTTATCAATCCGTCGCTAAACAAACTGTTTTTGCTTAAGCGGTTTGTCATTATTTATATTTATTTATTTTTATTTTAAATTCTTTTTTGGATACAAAGTTATAAATACTCTGGTACCCATAAAATAAGTTCTTCCTTCCGGTTCCGCTACGTCGGACAAAGATTTTTTAATTTTATCCATAATTTTTACGCCCAAATCTTTGTGTTGCATCTCTCTTCCTGAAAACATAGCCGTCAGTTGCACCTTGTCGCCGCCAGTTATGAACTCCCTAGCATGTTTAATCTTAACTTCTAAATCGTGTTCCCCTATGCGAGGTCTTATTCTTATTTCTTTTACGTGAGAAATCTTTTGTTTCTTTTTGGCTTCTTTTTCTTTCTTCTCAATCTCATATTTAAACTTAGAGAAGTTGATTATTTTGCATACGGGCGGATTTGCCTGAGGAGAAATTTCAACTAAATCTAACTCTTTTGCCTGAGCTCTCGCTAAAGCTTCAGATGTTTTTACTATCCCATCCATACTTCCGTCAGAATCAACAAGCCTTACTTCCGGGACTCTGATAAATTGGTTTATACGAAATCTTCTGTTTTCGACAGCTCCTCCTCTTGGCAGTCGGGACATTGCCCCTTTCCAATTTTTAAATAAAAAATCGGGTCAGATATAATATCCGCCCCGTAAACGCGTCGCCATGCGACAAAAATATTGTTAACATTCAACCTTTTCCCTACAAATTACTTATACATTTAAAATATACGGTTAAGGTGAGCCGGGCGGCTTCTTTGCTATTAAGCTTCATGTCCACATTCTATAATAATAACAATTTTTTGTCAAATTATCAGCATCATTTGTTAAGAAAGGCTCGACCTTTTTGCTATCTAAACTTATGCGATAAACGCGAATGTTTCGCCGATCAGACTCAGGCGGCGCAAGGATGTTTTTAGCGTAAATTAAAAACTCGCGGGGTTTATCCTTGACTTCAAACGCGTATGAAATCATCGTTCTCGGAGAGATATGTGTGTTCAAGATCGTCTAAAAATCGCGACTTATAGATTTCGTAAAAATCACCGAAGAGAGATACAAGCTTGTCGTCGGAATAAAACGGGTTGATAATTCCATAAATTAATTCATTATCCAAATACCGCATTAACGACGACACAATCAACGGCGACGTCCTTTCGTACCGCTCTTTAATCATGTCATTTTCTTTTAATTTGCGAACCTTTTTCATTTCGTAATCCTGCGTAACTTCTTTTTAAGACGACGCGGCCGTTTCTAGACGACATTGACATCTCCGGGATGTCCGTTTTATGGGTTAAACTACGCGGCTGTGAAACAATTTATCAATGGGCGACGCCACGTTGGTAGTCAGCGCACCCATATCGAGCACGGTCATCCACGTCTACCAGGATCACCCCCGCCAATAAGGCTTGGACTAAAAAGAGCTTTTGTAATTCAGTCAAAATGCTTATCTTTGTCATGAAATTTTTGCAAAATAGAGATTTATAATTAACGATTTTCCCAATTCTTTTACAAATCT
>JAITND010000017.1 GCA_031290625.1 Endomicrobium sp.
CCGATTGCAAATACAAATACCAATTTTTTGCCTTTATTACTTTTGAAACAAACTTTAAACCATTGCCTCTTTGTTCTGTCGCTCTACCTGAAATTATTTGAGTTAAAGCGACATTGATATATCAGCATGAAAGCCTTTCAAAAATTGAAAAACTGCCGGAAACTACTTTTGAAGAAATTATAAGAAAGTATATTGAACTAAACATCGCCCACCCTTTTATGGAAGGCAACGGCAGAAGCGGCAGAATTTGGCTGGATTTGATTTTAAAAAAGAACTTAAAAAATGCGTTGATTGGCAAAAAGTTGATAAAACCGCTTATTTGCAATTATGGAAAGAAGCCCGATAAACGATTTGGAAATCAGAACTCTTTTGAAAGAGGCTTTGACTGATAAGATTGACAAGACTTTACCCCACCCCCACCACCCCTACATCCGCTCGCCACATTTTTTAATAATTTACTAGAAATGCAAATTTAAGTAAAATAAAAAACAAAATTGTATTATAATCCTCTGCTGCAGGTGTTTTTTATATTGGTATTTTAAGAGGCGAAAAATAAGAAAATAAGATGCGGCAGAAACAAACAAATTTAAGGAATTTTTATTATGTATCCAACAAGTGTTTTAAATTCAAACCTAAATAAAATTAACAATTTTGATTATTTTAAAATACATCAAAGACGATATTTAGGAAATAAAACAGCAGTTTTAAATTTTATTGAGGAACTTATAAAAAATGAAATTGGAGATTTTTATAGTTTTTGCGACATTTTTGCTGGAACTGGCACGGTATCAGATTATTTTAATGAATACGGTAAAAAAATAATTACAAATGATTTGTTGCTTTCTAATTATATTTGTCTTTATGCTTGGCTAAATAATACTGATTTTGATTTTTATAAGATACAGTATATTTTGAACGAATTAAACGAAATAAAAGATAATCAAGATAATTATGTATCCCTTAATTTTGGAAATAGATATTTTACTTATAAAAATGCAATTAAAATCGGTCATATCAGAGAAAAAATAGAAATTTTTTATGAAACAAAATATATAAATTTTAAAGAGAAAACTATATTATTAACTTCATTGTTATACGCTATGGATAAAGTAGCAAATACAGTCGGCCATTATGATGCCTATATTGAAAGATTAGAAAATATAAAAGAAATAAACTTAGGAATGCCTTATATTGAAGTAGGAAAATGTTTTGATAATGAGATTTTTAATCTGGATGCAAATGAGCTTATAAAAAATATTGAAGTTGATATCTTATACTTAGACCCGCCATATAATTCAAGGCAATATTCAGACAATTATCACCTTTTAGAAAATATAATAAGATGGGATAAACCAAATTTATATGGTAAGACGAAAAAATTTGATAGGACAAGCTTAAAAAGTAAATATTGTCTATCTTCTGCGACCGAAATTTTTAACGATTTGATACAAAATGCAAAAGCTAAATATATATTACTTTCTTACAATAACACTGAAAATAAGAGGAATAATAGGTCAAATGCCAAAATTATGGATGAAGATATTTTAAATATTTTATCAGCAAAAGGACAAGTTAAAATTTTTGAAAAAGATTATAAAATATTCACTACTGGAAATACCAAATTAAACGAAAATAAAGAACGAGTTTTTTTATGTAAGGTTAAAAATGGGGCAAAAAAATGTCTGTAAAGCCTTGGAGTATCTCAACAACTATTAGAAACCCTCTAAGAATAAGGGATTTTTTAATTATTTTAAATAAATTAAAAGGCGATATAAATAACGCTGAAACACAAAAATTATTTCAAATTTATTTAATACAAGATAAGAAATATAAACCTACTAACTTAAAAAGTGAATGGGAAAAAATATTTAATGACCCCAATAAAAATTTTTCTTTTAAAATAGCAAAAAAAATATTTGAATATCAAAATTATATCGACCCAGCTATGAGAGGCAGAACCTCTATGAGTCCACTTAAAGAGTATGGCTTTGTTTTTGTAGATGAAGAAAGTAAAATACAAATATCTAATTTTGGAAAAGCTTTTATACAAAGTGAATATGATTTAGAAGAAATTTTTTTACAAGCATTTATTAAATGGCAATATCCTAACCCTCTTAATGATAGTTTTAATATAAAAGATGGATTTAACATTAAACCATTTATTGCAACCTTGCATTTAATAAAATTAGTTAATGAGTTAAGTATAAGTAATAACATAAACCCTGTTGGACTTTCAAAAGATGAATTTGATTTATTTGCGCCTACCTTAATAAATTACGCAGATATAAAAAAATATGCAGATAAAATTATAAAATATAGATTAGAAACTAAAAAACTATCAAAGATAGATTTAATAAGATTTAAGAAAGACTATAAAATAGATTTTGTTAAACAGTTTTTCAATACAGATAAACTGCCAAATATTGAAAAGTTGATAAATAATTTGAAAGATTATGGAGATAATATTAGACGATATTTTAGATTAACAAAATTATTATATTTTAGAGGCAATGGGTATTATATAGATATTGAATTTAGAAGGCAGAAAGAAATTGATTCGCTATTGAAAAAATATTCCGGCAAAGCAGATAGTTTTGATAATAGAAAAGATTATTTAGATTATATTGTAAAAAATATTGAGTTGCCTTGGGATAATAGGAAGCATTTGCAAGAAATTGCAAGTAATATTGAAAAAGACTTAAAAATTACAGATTTTAAAAAAGATATATCAAAACTGAATAAGACAGAATTAAAAAAATATATTTCTTATTTAAGGCAAGTTAGAATTGAAATACATGAAAAAGAAAAACATATAGAAGCGCAAGAGATAAAAAGTATTGATGAATATATAGACCAATTGCAAAATATATACAATAGCAACAAAAAATTTAGCATAGAGCTTGAAAGATTATCTACAATGTCTTTGAATGCTATTAACGATGCAATAAAAATAAAACCGAATTATCCTATTGGAGATGATGGCGAACCAACTTTTACAGCGCCAGCTAATATCCCAGATATTGAATGTTATTACGATGATTTTTGTCTTATATGCGAGGCTACAATGTTGAAATCAAGAGACCAATGGTTTAATGAAGGACAACCAGTGATGAGGCATTTAAAAGATTTTGAGAATAAAAATAGTAAAAATTCATATTGTTTATTTGTAGCTCCTGCTATTCATAGTGATACTGCAAATACTTATTATATAGCAAATAAATATGGATATGACGGCAAACAACAAAAAATAATACCTATTACTATAAATCAATTAGCCAAAATTTTAAAAGTTGTAAAACAATACAGGCTAAATAATAAAAATTTTAATAATCAATTATTTAGAGAATTGTTGGATAATGTTGTTAGTAATTGTATTTCTAATAATAGTTTTTCTGACTGGATAAAAAATATTGATGTAGAAGTAAAAAAATGGAAAGAGGAAAAACTAATTGGAATACAATAAATTATATCATTCAGATTGTAGAAAAATTTTAAAAACTAAAATTTTATCTAATTCTGTTAATTTAGTATTTGCCGACCCCCCTTACAATTTATCAGGTAATAATTTATTTTTAATCGGAAATAGAACAGGCGGAGATTTTAAAAAGGTAAATGAAAGATGGGATATTATGGGATATGATGAATATTTTAAATTTACTAATGAATGGATAAATCTTTGCAAAAATGTTTTAGTAGACAATGGAGCTATTTATATATCTTGCTCTTTTCATAATTTGGGCGAAATTATTGTAAATTTAAAACAAAACCAATTTGTTATAAAAAATATTATTACTTGGAAAAAAACAAATTCAATGCCAAGTATTACCAAAAGAACTTTTACTCATTCAACTGAATTTATTGTATGGGCTGTAAAAGGAAATAACTGGGTATTTAATTATGAAGAAATCAAAAATATAAATCCAGAGCGGACACAAGAAGGACAAAAAAAGCAAATGCGAGATGTTTGGGAAATTCCTATTGTTCAAGGGAAAGAAAGATTAAAAAATGAAAACAATGAAACTCTACATTCTACCCAAAAACCAGAAGAGTTGTTAAAAAGGATAATCATTGCCTCATCTAACAAAAATGACATTGTTTTAGATCCTTTCGCTGGAAGCGGCACTACTTTAATTGCGGCAAAAAAACTGAATAGACGATGGATTGGAATAGAAAAAGAAAAAATATATATAGAAGCCATAAAAAAACGACTTATACATACCTTGCCGCTTAAATAAATCTGATAGTTTCTTGCTTTTTGATATTGCTTTTCAGTTGTCATCTTTTTGCGGACAACTCGCTGCATATACAAATCAGTTGCAAACAGTTTCAATCGCTGACAATCTGCCAGCAGTTACCTGCCTATTTTGATAAATATTCAACTATTTTCTCTTGATTTCTTTTATGATATGGATAATTGTTTACCAGTGCGGTTAAAATCGCTTTTTAATTGTTTCATTTCTCTTGCTCTATATACTTCAAGTTCTTTTTCAGCTTTTTCTATACTCTGTTTATGAGATATTTTGCTTTTATCAGCCAAAATGGATTTATTCAACATTTTCAACTGTTTATCTTTACCCTATTCTATTTAGCAATGTATGTTTACCAAAACTAATTTACGGCAACAATTTGCTTGAATTAGTTTGGCGACCTTGATATTGTTTCAGACACATTACAAAAACGACTTCAAATTATGGGAATTGAAACAAATTCTGAGGCTATAAAAAATAGCAGGCTTGATTTATGCGTTTTTACTAAAAATCTATTTATTTCAAAAAATATTTTTATTCCTTTCATTTTGAAAAAATTTCAAAAACAGACAAACGAAATTTGGGATTAGCTATTGAAAAGATTAACTATCTTAACGATGGAAAAGAGTTAGTTTTTAGATGTGATTCATACGAAATTTCTTTATATGACAAAACAAAAGAATTAGAAACTCAAAATATTTTTTTTGATTGTAACGTGTTAAGAATAGAAGTCCGCTTTAAAAAAGAAACAACATAAAGTAAAACATCAGAAAGATACTGTCGCAATAGTGTGTGATTTCAAAAAGATTTTAAGAAGAGCGTAGAAATAAACCCTTTTATTAGAAATGGAAAATTCAATTACATTTTGTATCTCAAAGTTTAGTTATACATCAAAATTTTGCCCCATATTTATGATATTTTTATTGATATAGATATTCTTAACAAATGCCAAGATACAAGAAGTAACTTGAAGCAACAATAAAGTCGGACGCTACAAGTCCTGAAAAATTTAGATTACGTATGGAAACAATAGTAAAAATGGCTAAAAATATACTAAAAATCTTCAAAAGTTCCATAGTAGAGACAAAAAACAAAATTTTGAGTTTAATACTTTGGAACTTTAAGCTCAAAGAAAAAGCGATTGATTTTTCATATAGAAATCCATTTGATATGGTAAAAAACTTCAAGAATGGTTCTATTGGGGTGGCTGACGGGACTTGAACCCGCAACCTTCGGCTTCACAAACCGACGCTCTAACCAATTGAGCTACAACCACCAAGAAGAAACGTCTCCGGCGTGAGTTGAACACGCAACCTACTGCTTAGAAGGCAGTTGCTCTATCCAATTGAGCTACGGAGACACCATTTAGATATATCTATTAATGGGAAGTATTATAGCAAAAACATTATCATTACGTCAATAATACCATCTCCTAGTATTAGCAATCGCGCAAAAACACAATCGCCATATTTAGGCAGATTGCAAAATAATTAAATACATAATACTTACATTTATCATCAATTCTTAGAACTTTCAATCTAATAATAGACTAAAAAAAGAGATTTTTATGAGTTCCGCATTAACAAATACGCCAAATTTACAGCTAAAATTATTCCAGAGAAAATAAATCGGTTTTTTATTCGTTGATTTGTTAAACAAAAAAGAAAAACGAAATAAAATAATAATTGGATTACGTCAGGTTTTTGAACATCTACAACAGCAAATTTAAGATTCCCTAAAGCCTTTGTTACTGATAAAACAAAATTCAAAATTATTGATAAAACTATTGAAATAAGCGCGGCAATATCTTTTAAAATAAAAGTCAAAGCATAAAAAGAAACGCCTAAATACAGAATAATTCCCACTAACGGCGCCACTATAATATTTGTTATAAAAGAAATTATTGAAATTTTGCCAAAATAATATATACATATAGGGATTAAAACTAACTGTACGGCCACTGTAACAGATAATACGCCGCAGAAAAAACTAAGCGTAGAACTTTTCACATTTTTAAATATGCCGTAAATATCTTTATAAAAACATACTATTCCTATTGTTGCGCCATAAGACATTTGGAACGAAGCGGTAAATAGATATTGAGGCTCAAAAGCAAGTATACCCAAAGCAGAGAATGACAACGAGTTATAAATTAGCGGTTCTCTATCCAAAGCTAATGAAACAAATATGCAAGAAAGCATTATTGCAGCTCTTAACGCAGGAGCATTAGCTCCGGTCATTATTGCATAAAAAAATATAATAGGAACGCTCAAAAGCGAAGCTTTTTTTAAAGATAATCCCGTACATTTTAAAATGAAGAGAGCAATAAAACTTATAAAGCATACATGCAGTCCACTTACTACTAAAATATGCATTGTTCCAGAATTTATAAAATCATTTTTTACACTTTGCGGTAAAGAACTTTTATCGCCAAGTATCAGCGATTTTAAAACATCCGCATACGGTTTTTTAAAATAAGCGTCAAATTTATTGGATATATCTCTATGGGATTTTATAGCAAACTTTTTAATTTTATTAGGTTTGGATTTAATATATTCAAAAGAAGAAAGATTCAAAGTAACATAAATGTTATTTCTTGAAAGATATTTTTGATAGTCAAAATCCGAAGATGATTTTGGTCTTTTTAGCTTGCCTTCTACGCTTACTATATCGCCGTAAGATATGGAATACCCGCTTGGCGAATTTACAATAATTTTCTCGCAAATAACATTTCCGTTTACGTTATAAGTTTCTAATAGAAATCGTTTTCTGTTTTTAAATACCTGAGGCTCTGATAAAACTTTTCCCTCTATTGAAACTATGTCGTTATTTTCGGCAAGTATATAAAGCTTGCTTTGATTTTCATATGAAAAATATCCGAAAAAGTCTGCAAAGATTATTACTAGAGTATAGATTAAAAAAGCGTTTATAATCGGTCTTTTTCGCAGTAACTTAAGCGTCCAATCCATAATGGTCTTAATTATACTAAAATTGATACAATTATCGTGATATGAAAAATAAAGCCGTTTCATCCATCGGCGAATTTGGACTTATAGAAATAATAAAACGCAACTTTGCCAAAATTAACTATAACAAAAACGTTGTTGCAAGAATCGGCGACGACTGTTTTTGCTTTAAGGCAGGCAAGAATACTATCTGTATCACAAAAGATATGCTAATAGAAAACGTTCATTTTAAAAAAGATTGGATAACTGCCAAAGAGCTTGGACAAAAAGCAATTGAAGTGAACGTAAGCGATATTGCCGCTATGGGTAACGTAAAACCGAAATACGCTTTTATAGGACTTGGCATTCCAGCTAACACCCATAAAAAGTTTATTAAAGATTTAGCCAATGGATTTGAGGCAGTTTGCAACAAATACAAAATGACAGTGGCAGGCGGGGATACGGTAAAAGCTGACAAAATAACAATATCAGTTACCGTAGTAGGAATAACAAAAGACAAAATAGTAAAAAGAAGCGGGGCAAAACCGGGAGATTTAATAGGCGTAACTAATACTTTCGGCGACGCGGGAGCTGGAGTCGCATTGCTTTATAAACATGGGATAAAATATAAATATTCAAAAGAAGAACGCTCGCTAATAGCTAAGCAAAATAATCAAACCGCAAGGGTTAACGAGGCGCATAAAATAGCAAAATATTTAACGTCTTTAACAGACGCTTCCGACGGGCTATATATTTCAATCGGACTTCTTACAAAAGATTCTAATCTTGGAGCCGATATTTATATTGATAAAGCGCCATTATCAAGTTCTTTTACAAAGATTTTTAAAGACAGTAAGAAACAATTAGATTTTGCGCTGTTTGGCGGCGAAGATTATGAGCTTGTATTTACCGTTCCAAAATCTAAAGCAAAAATAGTACAAAAACTCGTTCCTCAAGTTACGTATATTGGCGAGATAAATTCGTCAAAAAAGGTAAGATATTTTCATAATGGCAAAGAAAAAAAAATTAAATATTTGGGATTTAAACATTTCTAAGAAAAATGTTTTCACAACTAAAACCCCGGAAGAAACAAGAAATTTAGGCATGGCTTTTGCGTCATCATTAAAAAGCGGAGATATTATCTTTTTAAAAGGAAACTTAGGCAGCGGCAAAACAACGTTTACGCAAGGCGTTGTAAAAGCGTTTGGCAACAAAGGCTTTGCTAGAAGCTCAAGCTTCATGCTTGTAAACGAATATAAAGCTCCAAACAATTTAAAACTTTTCCATTTGGATCTGTATAGGTTGGAACCGTCTAGCGTATGGGATATAGGCATAGAAGAATATATTTACAGCGACAATATTTCGCTTATAGAATGGGCTGATAGACTTATTGGCGCCAAAAAAGATAACTGCTGGAATGTTGAAATTGAAAATTCTGGAACAGAAAGAAAAATTATAATAGAAAATGTAGCAAAGTAGAGCGTGATTCTGCAACTTTGCATAGAATAACGAAAAAGCATGACAATGTGGATTGCATAACTATGCGCGCAATGATAACAATGATAAAGAGATAGGATTACCTATGAAAATTTTAGCGGCGGAGACTTCAGGTAAAACATTCAGCGCGGCGTTAAATGAAGATGCTGTAACAATAGCGTCGTGTTATTATGAATACGAGCATATACATTCCGAAATGATTATTCCCGCTATAAAAAGACTGTTGAAAGATACAAACAATTCAATTGAAAGTATAGATAAATTTGCCGTATCTGCAGGTCCCGGAAGTTTTACAGGCATTAGAGTCGGTATGACAGCAATAAAAACATTTGCGCAAATATTGAATAAGCCCGCAACAGCCATAGATTCTCTAACAATTTTGGAAAATTCTGTTATTGAAATAAAAGGAATCAAAATAGCAGCGGCTATAGATGCTTTAAGAAATGAAATTTATGTGAAACGCAAAAATGAAATTATTATTAAAGACGTAGATTTATTTATAAAAGATTTTAAAAAATATAAAAACAAAGTCCTTATCGTTGGGAATGCAGCAGAAATATACAGAGAGAAATTTATAAAGAGTCTCGGGAAATACAGCGTTTCGCTGCCGCATACAATGAATATGCCTAAAGCCGAAATTTTGGCTTTTCTTGCTTGTAATACGTCCAATTCAAGTTATGCAGATATAAAACCTATCTACATACGTCGCTCTTGGGCGGAAGAAACAAATAAAAAAAGTACAATTACAAAACGTGAAACAGGTTCAGCATAACAACAAAGACAAAATAACAACCTCAAGCGTTTTGATAACAAATATACTCTACAAATTGCGCTTTTATATTTAGACTATCTTCTCTTCTTCTTCTTTGAAACTTTCTTAGATGTTTTTCTAACAATCTTTTTAGAAGCGGGTTTTTTACCTTTCTTAACAACTTTTTTTACGACTTTTGATTTTATAATCTTTTTTGTACTTTTCTTTGCAGACTTATTAGCAACTTTCTTGGTTTCTTTACCGAGCTTAGCTTTAGGCTTAGCCGTTTTCTTTACTGCGTTAGCTTTTGTTTTCTCTTTCTCATTTATATTTATAATTTTAGCTTCACGCCATACGCTTTCAAGATTATAAGAAGCTCTTACTTCTGGAGACATAACATGGACAACCAATCCTCCGTAATCTATTACTCTCCAAGTTGACGAAGATATGCCTTCTCTCCTAACTGGAATTACAGCATGTTCAGCTTTAAAAATCTTTTCAATATCTCCAGAAATTGCATTTATTTGAGGGGTAGACTCTGCCGTTGTTACCACAAAATAATTTGCTATTGTGGTTAAATCTTGAACATCTAAAACAACTGTATCTATCGCTTTCTTATCATCAACTATTTTAGCGGCTTTCACTGCCAGTTTTAAAAAATCAATGTTTACCATTAGTACCCCCTTTTTTATCAAGATTGTCATAAATCTTGCAATCTTTACCGATAAACGCGTTTATATCAACATAAACGCTTGGATTATAAGAAACTATTACCTTCCCTGCGCCTAAAATTTCAGCTATCTTTAATGCCTGTGTAAAATTCCCTCTATAATCCTTTATTATAGTTTTATCATACGCGACAGGAAAACTTCCCCAATCTAAAACGTCAAACTTATTCGCTCTTAAAAGCCATGCTGCTTTTTCAGCCATACGAGGTTGCCTTGAAGCATTCTTTATATCAATTACAATATTCTTTTCATTTATATCAGTATCGCTATAATATATTTTATCCAAGAATTCTTCAATATCTTGTTTGTTGGGTTCAATTCGCATTGTTCCATATTTTACAGGCATCTCGCAAAACATAATTTTAGGTTTCTGTTTCTTTATTGTAAGAATCAATGTAACTAACGATATTTTTGGAATATTCGTATTTATATATTTATAATTTCTTTGAATTTTAAAAAATCTATACTGAGCCAAATGTAAAACTCGTTCTATTGTTTCTAAACAATTCAACGATTCCAAATCTTTGTTTTCAAACTCGTTTACAGCTAATAAGGATTTAATATTTTTATCGCTGCCAAACACATTGTTAAACGTTTTAAAACTCATCTTGATATAGAAATCTGATGAAGCTGCGCTATCAATAACTTCATGTAAATCCAAATAAAATTTGTCAATGGCAACGCCTAAATCTTCCTTTGAATTTTCATAAAATAGCGTTTTTAAACTTCTTGCTCTTTCCCTTTTCTTAAAGACAACGGCGTTAGTATTCACGCTCAAAACTTTTAACAATTTGTTTTTACAATTGTACATAATTTGATATGAATCAAAACGGTCCGCAAACACGCCGTTTTCATCATACAACAATACTGAAAAAGAAAAGCCGCCCTTGTCTTTAATTGTTTTAAAGACTGGATCGTTTTTGTATATATAGACATATAATGCAACAAAAACAGCCAACAATAGACAAATACTAATAACTACTATTGTAACAGTTCTATTTAACATTTGAAACATACCAATTCCAAGTATCTATAGTTTGAGGACAAAGCCAACCGCTGTTGCGGACAACATAAGCTATTTTCTGCACAAGAACCTCAAAAAAAGCTCTGTTTAAATCTTCTTTTGCCAATTCTCTTAAAACTTCAGCGTGTTTCCATTTTCTGTCATGCGAAATAGAATCAGACACGAAAATTAAGCGTTCTAAAACGCTCATATTTTTCCTGCCAAGCGTGTGGTTTTTTATCGCTTTTAAAACCGACTTGTCTTTTATTTTAAAACGCTCCCTCGCAATTATTTCGCCTGCGAACGAATGTAGAAGACGCGGCGAATTAACCGACATTTCTTTAAAATATTTAAAACTCTTTTTACGGTTTTTAAAGAATTTTATCAATTCTACGTCCGTCATTGATTTTGCGCAATCATGCAAAAGCCCTGCAAGCCACGCTTTTAGAGTATTAACGCTGTTTTTTTCTGCAAGCAAAACCGCGAGATTTGCAACATTGTAAGAGTGTTCCAAGCGTTTGAGGTTTAGATGCAGAGATAAATATTTAAATATCTCTTCATCAATATCTATGTTCATTTGTATAGTCTCCGCTTAACAATATAACTATAAACCTTTTCATTTAGAAACAGCTTGGCTTTTTTAGAATCTTCTTTTATCATTTGTCTTACTTCGGTAGACGAAATATCTTCAGTTTCATTTTGAGCAAATATACACCTATCCAAATATTTTGTATCTTTTTTTATTTTCACGCATGGTCTTTTAACGACCATAAACTTATAACGGCTTGCCAAATAATCTATATTCTTCCACGTAGGCAATTCCAAAAGAGAATCTGAACCCATTATCATATATATTTCATCTTTGGGATATAAACTTTGAAAATAATCTAACGTTTGGTATGAATAAACTACTTCCTTTTTAAAAGCTTCGTATAAACTGATTTCAATTTGAGCCAACCCTTCCGCGGCAAGCTCCAACATTGCGACTCTATCGTCAATACTTGCATACTGTTTGCTTTTGTGCGGAGGCGCATATGCTATAACAAAAATAACTTTCTTGAATTCCCATGACTTTAAAGCAAATTTTACAAGCTGAATGTGCGATTTATGAACAGGATCAAAAGAACCGCCGAAAACAGCTATTTTACTCATTCATACTTCCTATATTTTTTGCTTCTATCCAACCGGAAGAGCTTTCGCCTTTTGACTGAACATTTATGTTTACCCAATCTCCGCTTTCAGAAATTATATTAATAGCTTTCCCTTCGGAAATTGTAAAAATCTTCGGATTATTTTCACATGGTTCGCTCCTTACAACCGACGAAGATAATACAATAGCTTTTTTAACAGAAAATTCGTCGCAACCTTTCAAAATAAAAAGAGGCAGACATATAATCAAAAAAATGACAGATAATATAATAGTTTTTTTAACAGAAGTATTTATTTTTAAAAGAAATAAAGAAAAAGACAATAAAAACAAAATTATAAATATTGATAAAAATACCGTTATTTCATTCAAAGAAAAATGTTCCAAAAGAACGCCTTGAATATTTCGTTCTCTTTTTTGTCCCGCCGCAACGCGCAAAAACCGAGCGTTTTCTTTTATATCTTTTTCTCTCGGAGCAAGCTTTAAAGCTTTTTCTATGTTCAAGATTGCTTTTCCAATATTGCCAGCTCTATAATACGCATTTGAAAGATTGTAGTAAACATAGGGATCTTTTACTTTCTCTATCCGTATAAGACTTTCATATATTTCAATAGTTTTTTGAAAATCGCCTTTTTTAAAATTCTCTTCCGCATTATCTATCTGGGTTTGATGTATATTTTCGGCAAAACAAATACCGAAACTCAAACAAATGATAAAAATCAATATAAATTTTCTCATATTTATTCCTAAAGGTATGTGTGAAACGCGAGAAATTTTTATCATTTTCCGTTCAAAATAGCAACAAAATAGCGCCGGCAAAAAAATTCTGCCACGCGCTATTTAAATATATCGTGCTTTATAATAAATCTTTATAGACCTTCCATGCTTGAAAGCTCCATTTGTTTCAAGAAATCTTTATTAGATTTTGAGTTTAAAAGCCTTTTTCTCAATTCTTCCATAACTTCTACGGAATTCATTGAATTCATCCATTTTCTGAGTATCCACATTTTATTTTTCTCATCTTCATTTAAAAGAAGCTCTTCTTTTCTTGTACCCGAACGCAAGAGATCTATAGCGGGAAATACCCTTCTGTCGGCAAGTTTTCTATCAAGATAAATTTCGCAGTTGCCAGTGCCTTTAAATTCTTCAAATATAACGTCGTCCATTCTGCTGCCTGTTTCAACAAGAGCGGTGCCTATTATAGTTAAGCTACCGCCTTCTTCAATGTTTCTTGCAGCTCCGAAAAATCTTTTAGGTCTTTGCAAAGCGTTTGAATCCAATCCGCCTGAAAGAACTCTTCCGCTTGAAGGCATAGCCGCGTTGTAAGCTCTAGCAAGTCTTGTGATGGAGTCCAAAAGAACTACAACGTTTTTGCCATTTTCAACCATTCTTTTGGCTTTTTCTATAACCATCTCGGCAACCTGTATGTGTCTGTCTGAGGGCTCGTCAAAAGTTGAAGAAATAACCTCGCCTTTTACGGAACGCTGCATATCGGTAACTTCTTCAGGTCTTTCGTCTATTAGCAACACTATAAGAACTATATCAGGATTATTTTCAGTAATTGCATTGGCTATCTTCTGCAAGAGTACGGTTTTACCGCTTCTTGGAGCGGCGTTAACAAGAACTCTCTGCCCCTTTCCTATAGGTACTAGCATGTCAATAATTCTTGTGGACACTTCTTCTTTTTTTGCTTCAAGAACAATTTTTTCATTTGGATATAACGGCGTCAAATTATCAAACAAAGCCCTATCTCTTATACCTTCAAGATTTTCCTGTCTGTTGATGGATCTAACCTGAAGCAAAGCGAAATATCTTTCTGATTGAGCTTGCGGAGGACGAACATAACCGGCTACCGTGTCGCCTTTTCTTAAAGCAAATTTCTTTATTTGAGAGGGAGAGATATAAATATCGTCCGGACCCGGCAGATAGTTGTAATCGGGAGACCTTAAGAATCCGAAACCGTCAGGTAAAATTTCCAAAACGCCTTCGTCGTAAACCTGTTTATTTTCTTTTGATTGCGCTTCAAAAATTTTAGCTATCAATTCCTGCTTTCTTAAACCCGCGCACCCGTCAAGCTTAAGCTTTTTTGCCGTCTCTACCAGCTCTGTCATTGTCAGTCTAGACAAAACCGACATGTTCATAGATTTATCTTTTTCCATTAACTCCCTCCCCGGAGTCCAAAACAATATACGACAAATTAAATGAGATTTGTGAAGAAAATTTTAAGAATAACGTATGAGTTTCATTAGCTATCGCTGATTTGATTTGTTTCTCTCGTTGTTCCTGGCTTGTATTGAAATATACTTCTAAAACAGTAATACAATTAAATTTTATCACTATTTAAAATTAGATGTCAACAATCCGTATATGTTTTCTATTTTTTTTTTCAGAGCTTTTTTAGAGCCTGAATTGTCTACTACAAAATCTGCAAGTTTAGCCTTTTCTTCCACAGACATCTGGGAAGATATTCTTTTTTTTGTCTCATCATCATTTAATCCGTCGCGTAAACTCAACCGCTTAACTTGAATATCATAAGGCGCTTTAACAACAATAATTTTGTCGCAATTTCTATCTAAACCCGCTTCCAAAAGAAGAGGAGCGTTAATGACTATTAACCTTTTTTCAGAAATCTTATTTAAAATTATTTTGTTTATGCGAGCAATAATATGAGGATGGATAATCTGTTCAACTTTTAATTTAGCATTACTGTCAGAAAAAATTATGTCCGCAAGTTTTTTTCTGTTTAAAATTCCGTCTGGAAGCAAAATATCGGCGCTGAAAATATCTATAAGCTCTTTTAATAAAGGCTCGCCTTTAGCTGTAAGCTCTTTTGATATGGCGTCGGCGTCTATACAGTACGCCCCAAGCTCTTCAAAGTATTTTGCGCTTTCGCTTTTACCTGAAGCTATGCCGCCTGTTAAACCTATTATCATATCTTTTTCATCTCTCCCCAATTATATCCGACTTTAACATCAATGAGCAGGGGAACATCTAATTTAATTGCATTTTCCATCTTATCTTTTATAATTGAGATTATAACTTCCTTCTCTTCAAGAGGAACCTCAAAAAGAAGGTCGTCGTGAACCTGCAAAAGCATTAAAGATTTGCAGCCTTTAATTTTAAGTTCATTGCATATGTTTATCATTGCAATTTTTATTATATCTGCAGAACTGCCTTGAATGGGAGTATTTAACGTCATTCTTTCGCCGGCATTTCTTACCTGAACATTAGATGAACTAAGTTCTGGCATATATCTTATTCTACCTGTAATGGTAGTAACATATCCGTCGTTTAAAGCTTGCTCTACTATAAGTTTCATCCAAGTTTTTACGCCGTCATATTTTTCAAGGTAACCGTCAATATATTCTTTAGCTTTAGCAACAGAAATATTTAACTGTTTTGAAAGACCAAAAGGCGATATGCCGTAAACTATGCCGAAATTTATAGATTTTGCCGCGCTTCTTAAATTGTCAGGCAAAAACTCGTCTTTTTTTATATTGAATATTTCTCTTGCCGTAGCGGCGTGAATATCTGCGCCTTCATTAAACGCGTCAATAAGTTTTTTATCTCTTGAAATATGAGCTAAAACCCTTAAGTCAACTTGAGAATAGTCGGCTGACGCAAAAATTTTACCTGATTCAGGGATAAACGCTTTTCTAAATTCCCTGCCATAAGCGGACTTTATAGGAATATTCTGCAAATTAGGATCTGTTGAAGACAGTCTACCAGTAGCTGTTACGGCTTGGTTAAAAACTGTGTGTATTCTGTCTCCATAATAAGCGCAATAATTATTTATAGGATCTATGTATGTGCTTTTTAACTTTTGAAGTTCTCTATATTTTAAAACTTCAGAAGGAAATTCGTATGATGAGAGTTCAGTCAAAACGCTTTCGTCAGTAGAATAGCCCGTTTTCGTCTTTTTTATTACCGGGAGATTTAACTTCTCAAACATTACAAAAGCAAGCTGTTTAGGAGAATTGACGTTAAATTCTTTATCAGCTATTTTGTATATGGTATTTTCAACCTGCTTTAATTCTGAGACAATTCCGTCGTTAAATATTCTCAAGAAAGACGCGTCAACTTTGATACCTGTTATTTCCATTTCTGAAAGAACTTCAATCAAAGGCATTTCTATATTAAAGAAAAGACTCTCAAGATTTTTTTCTTTTATTTGAGTTTCAAATATTTTGCAAATAGCAAACCCTGCAGCCGAAAATGAATTTGCATATTTTGCGGCATAATCTATCGGAATATCGGCAAAAGAAGCTTTTTTTATATCTTTTCCGTTACAATTTGCGACGTTTAATTCAAATTTTAGATATTCCTTTGATAAATCTTCAATCTCGTGGGATTTTGACGGATCCAAACAATAAGACGCAAGCATGGCGTCAAAATAAATATTGTTTAGAGCAATATGCAGCATTTTATATATATTTCTTTCCTGCTTTAAATCGTGTCCTATTTTTTTTATTTCGTTAGAAGCAAAAACAGGAGCAAATACTTTCATAAACTCATCTAAAGATATCTGCATAACGGTCAAATCATTATGACCTATTGGGAAATAAAAAGATTCCTTCTTTACGCATACGGACACGCCGATAATTTTGGCTTTCAAAGAATCCGTATCCGATCCTATTGTCTTTAGAGAAAATTCGCCCGCATGTTTTAGCATACCCACAACTTCTAGAGCTCTCGCAGTGGAATTTACTATCTCAAATTTTAAATCATCTTGCGAAAAATCATTAAAATTTTCAAGAATTTTATTTGCTTTATGTTCAATTTTTTGAGAATCTTTGTTTTTGCCGGAATATTTGTCCACAAGACTTTTAAATTCATACTTTTTAAAAAAAGAAACCGCTTTGTCCATATCTAAATCTTTGCTTTCAAAATTATTTAATTTGTAATCTAATGGAACATTAAAATTAAGCTCTATCAACTTTTTGCTAAGCTCAACATTATCTTTGCCCTGTTGCAACAATTTTCCAACCCTGCCTTTTATTGAGTCTGCATTTTTTTGCAATATATTTTTAAGGGTTCCGTATTCTTTTAGAAGCTTTACAGCCGTCTTCTCGCCTATTCCTTTTACACCGGGTACGTTATCGGTTACATCGCCGATAAGAGCAAAAATATCAAGAAGTTGATTTGGCTTAACGCCGTACTTTTCCTCAACCTTTTTGGCATCGTACATTATGTCTTTGGAGTCGTTCCAAACTAAAACGCTTTCATCTTCAACTAATTGCAATATATCCTTATCCCCGGTCACAATTACAGTTTGAACCGAGTTTTCTTTATTACGCTGCGTTATGGTTGCTATTAAATCATCAGCTTCATACCCTTGCATTTCCACTTTAGTAATATTTAACGCCTCAACAGCTTCCCTTGCCAAAGGCATCTGACTGATAAGAGCTTCATCCAAAGGTTTTCTGTTAGCTTTGTATTCTTTAAATATTTCATGTCTAAAATTTTTTGAAGGATAATCAAAACAAACCGCAATATAGTCGGGAGCGAAACTGCTCTTGATTTTAAGCAGCAGCCTGATAAAACCATAAACAGCGTTGACTTGTTGATTATTTGAAGCGGATAACGGAGGCAGAGCGTGATAGGCTCTGTGAATGTACGCGTTGCCGTCTATAATAAAAAATTTCTTCATAGGTTGTCTATGTAATGCCCAACGCTAACTGCGGCTTGAGCGCCGTCAGAAGCAGCTGTAACAACCTGCCTGAGACGTTTTTTTCTTATATCCCCGCAGGCAAAAATTCCATCAACAGAAGTACGCATGTCTTCATCAGTTATAATATACCCGTTCTCGTCAATCGCTGCGTTGGTAACAAACAGAGTATTTGGGACAAGCCCTATAAATACAAAAATCCCATCAATTTTTAGTTGTTTATCCTGATTTGCTTTCAAATTTGTAACAATTACTTTTTCAATGCGATCATCACCGATAATCTCCTTAGGAACCGTATCGCACATAACCGAAATGTTTGGATAAGACAACATTCTCTCTTGCAAAATTTTTGTAGCTCTTAACTCATTTCTTCTATGTAAAATCGTAACTTTCTTTGCAAATTTTGCCAAATATATAGCTTCTTGTATTGCAGAATCGCCGCCGCCTACGACTAACGCTTCTTTTTCTCTATAAAAAGGCGCATCGCAAGTTGCGCAAAAGGACACGCCCTTGCCCATAAACTTAGCTTCGCCTGGAATGTTCATTTCTTTTACCCGCGTCCCAGCGGCTATAATAACCGCTTTTGCCTTATAAATAGAATTGACCGTTACAATTTCTTTTACTTCTCCGCTTTTTATCTCAGTAACTTCATCGTAAACTATTTCTGCGCCAAAATTTCTTGCTTGAGTCTCAAGTTTGACGGCCAAATCAAAACCATTAATCCCGCCGTTAAACCCAGGATAATTTTCAAGCAAATCGGTTACAGTCATTTGACCGCCGCAACCATTTTTCTCTATAAGCAATGTTTTAAGTCTTGCTCTTGACGAATAAATTGCCGCAGACAATCCCGCTGGACCTCCGCCTACTATTACAACGTCATATAACATAGAATTTTCCTTTTTAGTCCCTAAAGAGCAGAATCTATAAGTTTCTTTATATCGTCTTTAGATCTGAACCCGACTATTTTTTGCAAAACCTCGCCATTTTTAAACAGTATTAAACATGGAATTGACGTTATTTGAAACTTCGCAGATAACGCCGTATTTTCATCAGTATTTATTTTACATATTTTAGCCTTTCCGCTGTATTGAGAAGCAATATCTTCAATAACAGGAGAAAGCATTTTGCAAGGACCGCACCACGGCGCCCAAAAATCAACAAGCGCAGGTTTATCGCACAATAATACTTCTTGCTCAAAATTAGCCTCGTTAATTTTAATTGCCATATAATCTCCTTATTGCAAAGTTTAGAATTTGTCGCCAATTGCCAACTGTCCGCCTTGAATAAACGACCAAGCGGACACTACAGGCTTATTTTCCGTCTGTACTTTTGAAACTAAAATTTTACCTTCCAAACAAGAAACGACAAAACCTTTGTCTCTTTCTATCGACAAAACTACTCCAAAATTTTTGTTTTTAGAGCTAGCGTCAAATATTTCAACGTCCATAAATTTAATTCTTCTTCCCAAAAGCCTTCCTTTAGAAACTGCCGAATATATGCCGGGCCAAATATACAACCCTCTAAACTGATTATATATATCGCCAGCTTTTTTGCTCCAGTCTACTCGTCCTTTTTCTTTTTTAAAAGTCGGAGCAAAAGTCGGATCGCCAACTTGATGCTTGCCCGTAGTTTTGCCCGAGCGAAATAATTCTAAAGTTTCATTCATAGCTTTTATTCCCAAAGGAATAAGTTTGTTAAATAAAGTTTCAGAATTATCTTTTTCCGCTATACAAAGTTTTTTTTGAACAAGGATATCGCCCGTATCAAGACCTCTTTCAATATAAAAAGACGTTATGCCTGTTTCAGTTTCCCCGTTAATTAACGCATATTGAACTGGAGCCGCTCCTCTGCGCTTTGGCAGAAGGGAAAAATGAATATTAAACGTTTTGTATTTAGGTAAATTAAAAACTATTTCTGGAATAAGCTTACCGTAAGCGACAACTATGCCCGCATCGGCGTTAAAATTCCTTATCTCTTCAAAAACTTCAGACGTAAATTGCTCGGGCTGAATAAACTTTATATTGTTTTCTAGCGAATAAATTTTTACCGCAGGCGGGTTAAGTTTTTGCCCTCTCAAAGCCGGTTTATCCGGCATAGTTACAACAAAAACCTCATTGGCGCTTTTATGCAGCGTTTCAAGATAAGTTCTAGAAATTTGAGCTGTGCCAAAAAATAAAATTTTCACCAGTCGCCTTTCTTTTTTCTTCTCTTTATTTCTTTTTCTATATTTTTTTTCTTCCAATCTGGAAGATAATCTATAAAAATTTTTGCGTCCAAATGGTCTATTTCGTGTTGAATCGCTCTCGCAAGAAGTCCATCAGCCTCAATTTTCTTATTTTTGCCTTCCAAATCCGTATATTCCGCTACAATACTAGAAAAACGTTTTACCAAGGCAAAAAGTTCCGGTAGAGACAAACACCCCTCTTGTTTCGATATTTTATCACCACCTGAAATTACTTTCGGATTTATCATAATTAGCGACGACTTTTTATCTGGGTCAACATCAATAACGCAGACTCTTAATAAAACTCCTACTTGAGGCGCAGCCAACCCTAAGCCGCGCGCAGCGTACATTGTCTCAAGCATATCTTCACCAAGACGTTTTATGTCTTTACTAATTTTTTGAATTAAATCAGATTTTTTTCTTAAAACAGAATCGCCGTATTTTTTTATCTCTAACTTTGCCATAGCAGCGCAATTTTATCATTTTATCTGAAAGATTTTCAATTCCGTCGGATATATACCTGATTTTAGAGGATTTTACCTATGCGATAAGCTAATGTCCCAAATGTCTTAAAGAGCAAGGTTTATTAACGCAATACAGCGCTAATAAACCTTGCTCTTTATAAACTTATGTTTACTTTACTGACGATCTGCGAAAAAACAGACGTTTCCGTCAATTATTCATCATCACTAAAGCGGATTGATATCGGCTCCCCGCCGACCATCCAAGCAAGACCGCTAGCAATACCCCTACCGACCTCTGCAATTCTGCTAAAAAAGCCTCTCCGATATTGTTCTGAAACTGCAGCAGCCACCGCTAATCGTTCCGCCGCCTGTTGTCTTATTCTTTCTTGTATATCACTGATCTCTTGACTATATTGGTTTGTTCGTTCTTTAAGTCCATCGCTCGCCTCTTTGCCTTCTCTTAGCCTTTCTCTTAATTGCTCATCTGGTTCAGTTGTTGTATGCGCGTATAAAGGCGCAAACTCGTACCAACAACAATAAGCGCTATTGCGCCAAGAACAACCCTATTCCTTTCGTTTTGTTGCGTTGTCTTTTAATTGCGTTTCTTGCGCACCGCATCAACAATTTGCGCGAAGCCAGATTGAATTGGTGAAAACAACAAACCAAACATAACTAACAAACTAATTACTTTTTTCATACCGTACCTTTCTTTTACTTCCGCATAAATATTTCTCATAAATACCCCATCCGATAAACTAATAGTCCTCTCTATATTTACCCATTCCCCATTCTTTGTCATTGTTCTTGACTAAGTAGTCGGTTCCTCATTTCCAATAAATGCGTACATATTTGGCGACTCTCAATATTATCCTCATTTATATTACTAAGGTTTGACAACATAGCTTTTAAACGTTTACTGGAGATATACAATCGCACACCGCTTGCTACTACGCCTGCCCAGCTTGCCGCTTCTGATATTTTTGAACAATAACTCCATATTTTTTGCATTTTTCCCTTGTTCTGACTCATCGGCAGTTTTTTCATAGAGCGGTTGGTCATCGCAAACATAATGGCGAAAAGCGTTAAGCGGTATACGATAGAGGAACTTCGCAGTCGCCGCAGTCGCCTTATTATTCTCGCCACTATCAATTACAGAATCAACCGCATGCTCCACAGCAAACGCTGCTGAATTAACGACCCATTTACTTGCTTTTGATAGAACCGAATCTTTTTGCGCCGTTACATTCTATCCTTTAATAAGTTTATCAATTTTTAAATTGAGTAAACTATAAAAATTCCATTTCATTAGAAAATTTATTGGATAAATGTTAAGACATGATTCGTAAAAAGTCATACCACACACGTCAATAGGTATGTAGAGTTTTATACGATCCAATGCGATTGCATCTACGCCGCCGTCTGCTTTCGGCGTTAATGTCCATGTTGCAGGGGCAATTTCTTCTATAGCATCCACCCACCGTGGATATACGCAGAATCGCTTTCTTATACCATGGAAGCTTAATCTCTTGGTTAGCTAACGCAATATTTACGTTAAATAACAACAAACTAAATGATAAAAACAAAATTGTTATTTTCTTCAATATCTCAACCCTCTCTATTTTTTCTCTATATAGTACATTTCTTTCCAATCCTTAGTATATTATAAGATACTTACCAAATTTTCTTCCTTCTCATATAAATGAAAACTTTTTGCAAAATATATCCTGACTTTTTATGCGCTACTCTAAGTTATTACGGTTATTAGTATACATTTTGGAAAGCGAACTAATTTAGTAAAATGTGAAATATTTATCTTTTTCATTTAATATGAAACAACTTAAATTTTTGCCAAACGCGAATAAATATATGACAAAACCCGCTCCGCCTTTAACTTCATGGCAGTTCAGGTTTATAAATTAAAACATTAAGCCGTTAAGAATTTTCCCTGAAAATCTTCTTAAAGAAGTTGTCGCTTTGATATTTTGAATCTTGAGGCACTTCGTCCATAGATTTGGCATATTCAAAAAGCGCGCGTTTTTGCGCATCGTTCATTGATTTAGGAATAGAAACATTTACTTTAACAAATAAATCGCCTCTGTTTTTTCTACCAAGCTTAGGAAATCCCTGTTCGCGCGCTCTCAAAGTTGTTCCCGGCTGCGTTCCTGCCGGTATTTTCACCTTTACGCTTCCCTGCAAGACAGGAACATCATACTCCACACCCATCGCAGCTTGAGAAAAAGAAATAGAAATTTCCGTATACAAATTATCGCCGTCTCTTCTAAAGCCCGAAGCAGATTTCATATGCACAACCACGTATAAGTCTCCTGCTGGAGCGCCGTTTACTCCGGCGTTTCCTGAACCTGAAATTTTCAAAGAAGTGCCTTCGTCAACGCCTGCTGGCACTCTTACTTTAACTACTTTTCTCTTTTTTACCGTACCTTCGCCTCTGCACTCGGGACAAGGATTGCTAACGACTGCCCCCTTGCCATGACATTGAGGACATTCCTGACTGAAAGAAAAAAATCCTTGAGAGTATTTTACTTGTCCGCCGCCTTTACACTGAGGACACTGCTTTGGAGCTGACCCACCTTTGCTTCCTGTTGCGCGACATGATGAGCAAACTTCTTTTTTAGGCATATCTATAGAAATTTCGGCTCCGTTCATAGCTTCAAGATAAGAAATATCCACATCGTAACGTAAATCTTCGCCGCGTCTGCGCTGAGAAGACGTTCTGCCGCCTTTTCGTCCGCCTTGTCCGCCAAAAATATCGCCAAAAATATCGCTGAAAATGTCTCCCATATTAGAGAAATCGCCGCTTGCGTACTGATAACCGCCTTGTTGTCCGCTGAAGGGATTTCCTCCGCCGACCGTAGCGTCATGACCAGAAGCATCATATTGTTGTTTTTTTTGAGCGTCGGAAACGACCTCGTAAGCCTCGTTAATTTCTTTAAATTTCTCCTCGGCTTCTTTATTTTCCGGATTTTTGTCAGGATGATATTTTAAAGCCAGCTTCCTGTAAGCCGACTTGATTTCATCGTTAGTTGCAGACTTGGCAACGCCAAGCACTTCATAATAATCGCGTTTCATTTTTTCTTATTCCTTAACTGATACATTAAAATATTATTTCAACTCTTTTCTATTAGACTCTTTTAAAAAATTCTTACTGGTAAACAGATCTACCTTGTGACAATTTGTCCCTACGTAGTTCCCAAGTTCTTTATCACACTTTCTAAGTTTCTTTAGGTAATCCGCAGGATTTCTAGAACCTATTAAGTCATAAATAACTCCGCTACAGAAAAATATTGCTTTTCTTTTGCTTCATCTGCTTCATCATAATACTTACGAATGTTAAATTCTTCAAAAACAGTCAACGCTTTGTCTTCCATTAGATTACCTCGCGAATAAAATGGACGCCAGAGAGTGCTTTCTTCACTGCAATCTAAATCCTTTAATTTTTTTTATCCCCAAGATTTATAAGACCCTTGGTTAATCTATAACTAGAATTGTTTTTTTCGAAAATTGAATTTACATCTTTCTCAAACTTACTTTTTTCATCATCATCTTTCTCTTGTTTATAAAGAAACTCAATAAAATCGCAAACCTTGCCATACGTCGCCTCATGTAGTTGTGCTTCTTTTTGCGATAAGTCTAAGTCACTTATAAAAAAGTCTTTAATTTTTTTGTCATTTTCATAAAATTCATCAGTAAAACCTAACTCTCTAAAAAAATCGCCAAATTTCCACTTTCGCTGGAGAGGGAGAGAGTTATGCCATGAAATTTTTTGAAGACAAAACTCACCTAGATCGAATCTTAAATCACGATTTTCAGCGTCCATTTGTAGTAGATTTTTAACATCTTCCAATCCGTTTCTTTGTGAAAAATTTAATTTTTGAGTTTGTACTCGCTTGTCTGAGACATCGCTAAAATCCTCTAATATACGACTAAATGGAACCTCATATGTCCTGTCCGTTTAGTCTCAGCGTTGACAGCTAGACATCAGCGACAAGGAGATTCCGACTTCCGTCGGAATGACACAGTGCGCTGGCATGTCATTGCGGGCTAGACCCGCAATCTCAAGGCTTGAAGAAACATCGTAGCACGCCATTGCGACCTGCGCTCCGCAATCTGTTCTTTGAGATGCTCAAACAAGTTCAGCATAACCGCTTAGCTATCTATAACTTATTTCTTATTATCGTCAACGACTTCGGCGTCTACTACTTTTTCGCCGTCGGCTCCGGGTTGAGCGTTACCTTGAGGCTGTCCCTGTCCAGCAGCTCCTTGCGCATTTTGAGC